>CAZPCR010000097.1:0-8975 GCA_964585035.1 uncultured Anaerolineaceae bacterium | reverse complement strand
ACGCCTACGGAATAGGAAGAACCACCGGTGAGAGCAGAGACATAGGTGCTCCACTCCTGAGACTTCAGAGTGACCTGAACTTCACCTGTAGCTTCGATCTGCTTCTTGATGACCTGCATCCAGGCAGCTGTCTCGGCACCGTAGTGCTCAGGCGGGTACCACATTTCAAGTTGCAGCGGCTTGCTGGCACTATAACCGGATGCCTCGAGGTATTTCTTCGCCTGGTCGACGTTCGGCGCAGTATACATGGTATCGAAGGACTGGGAAGCGCCCAGGAACCCAGGCGGAACCATCGAATAGAGCGGGTTGACCTGACCACCGAAAACGGTATCGGCGATTTCATTGCGGTCAATCGAGGCGGCAATCGCCTTGTCCACGTTCGGGTCATCGGTGGGTTTCATTGTATGGTTAAGGATCAGATAGCGAATACCACCACCATTGATCGTTTGAGCCTGAATTCCGGAAGCGCCCTTCAACTTGCCGAACAGCTCGTAACCGATGTAGCGCCAGGCAATGTCGATTTCACCATTCTGGATGGCAAGAGCCTCGGTCTGGGGGTCAGCAAAATCGCGAACAATGATCTTCTTGACCTGCGGCTTGAAAGCACCGTTGTAATAAGGGTTTGGCTCAAAGACGATTTGTTCCTTAGCCGTGTACTGCGAGACATACCAGGGGCCGGTGCCATAGACTGGCGCCGTGGGGAACAAATTGCACTTGTCAGCCGGGAAGTTTTTGGGGTCAGCCGGCGTGTAAGGTGTGCTGGCCAATAGCTGGGGGAAGTAAGCCACCGCCTGCTTCAGTTTGAAGACGATCGTCTTTGCATCCGGAGCCGTCACACTCTCCACATAAGGAGTGGCGAGTGCATTGGCCACGCCGTTCGGGCAGCTTGGGCCAATGGTCAGCAGACGGGTCATGCTGTCTGCATACATCTGGGCGGTCAGGTCGGTACCATCACCGAACTTGATCCCGTCGCGCAAGGTGAGGGTATAGGTCAGGCCGTCAGCAGATACGACAGGCATGGCAGTGGCCAGTGCGGGTATAAGCTGGTCGCCAGTGCCTGGCTTCCACTTGAGCAAGCCCTCATTAATGTTCCTGATGATCTCCCAGTCACGGATTGCGTACGCATCCGCCGGGTCAAAGCTGGCGATGGCATCTGTGGTGCCGATAATGATGGTGTCAGCCGGCGTGGAAGCAGCAGCCTTGGTAGGAGCCGCAGTGGTTGCAGGAACTGCCGTGGCAGGTGCCTGAGTAGCAGGGGCTGCAGTAGCAGGTGCGGCAGTCGGTGCAGAGCAACCTGAGAGGCCAACGCTGGCAAGTAATACCAGCGAAAACAAAATATATAGATTGTGTTTCATGTTCCTCCTCCAAAATAAATTTCAGATTTATGAAATATAGCACAATGGAAACTTAATACTTTTTTGGGGTAGCCAAACTCAAGAGTAATCGTCATTGGAAAAGCGAAGCGAGGGTGGCCGAAGATCTTATACTCTTCTGGACAATCCCCAAATCCACGAGATCTAACCCCCTCGGCGTACGCGCTCCCGGCATCGATGACGGTGACACCCTTGGCATTCGCCACTTCCCTTTCTGTGAGGGGCACCTCCTTGTGAAAAATGTTACCAAGATTATACCAACAAAATTCCTGCTAAACCGATGGATTGGGTAGGATTTCAGGGTAATCGTGTCTAAATAAAAAAAAATGCTTTAGTGAATAGTTAACTTTGTCCAAAGAGCGGGGTGTTTTTTGAGTCAAGTAATGGCGGGAGGAGGAATCCTTCCTCCGTCCTTGAAAATCCACTTAAGTGAACTCTTTTAGTCAGCCCGGAGGGATTTTAATTGCTGATTCAGAGAAGGGTCGCAACCGGACTATGCAAGGGCAGGCATCCATTCAGGAGATTGAGACAACGGTATTCAGCGGTCGCTATGAGATCAAATTCCAAGTGCTTGAAAGGCCGACGCAAACCCCCGGTAAGGATCCGAGGATATTCCTTGTAATAATCAAGAACCATTGCAGGTGAAGATTTCCAACAAGCAGGAAATTGGAAGTACCCCATGCTGCCTGCATAAATTCCTGTTGTCTTATTTTTTTTCGCTCTATAATTTAAACCCAGCTGTCTTCGCATCATGAAAGAACATCTTTACCGTATCCAGTGAGAATTCATCCAAATCCTTGCCTAACAGTGCTAGCTTTTTTAAAAGATCATGCGTAACCGTTATAACATGACAGCCGACCTCGTCGGCATGGAAAATGTTCAGTAATTCGCGGGGACTGGCCCAGATCAATTCCTGGTTCGGGAATTGACTCATAATCTCCACAGCTTCCCTCATTAACGGGCCGGGTTCGCGCCCGGTGTCTGCAATGCGTCCGGCAAAAATAGATATAAAAGAGGGGACAAGGTTCCCCAAAGAAGGAGAAATCAATTTCACTTGATCTGGCGTCATCAAAGCCGTTACATTTAATTGAATCCCTTCCAAAGCCAGGCGCCTTACCAACTCTAACGAAGATTTTTTATCCGTATTTGTAATGGGGATCTTAACAAATACATTTTTACCCCAGGTGGAAATCTTGCGCGCCTGGCGCTCCATTTCGTTGAATTCATCGGAAAAAACTTCAAACGATATCGGGCGGTCTGAGATGTGATCCAGGATCTTATGCGCGAAGCCCTCGTAATCGGTAATGCCGCTCCTCCGCATCAAGGTCGGATTAGTAGTAAAACCCTTGATAAGCGGATTATGATAGTACTCCAAAATACCATCCAAGTCGGCCCCATCTGCGAAGATCTTTACCTTTAATTGGTCGAGTGTTTTCATTGTTTATTTTCTCAAGATAATATCAGGTAGAAATAAAATATCCTTTACAGTAATATCAGCGGGGATACCTTCATACGGTTCAGTATAAGAATAATCCACAAAAATCGTTTTCAGTCCGGCGTTATGACCTGCAGCAATATCCTTCCATCGATCGCCTACCATCCAACTTTGCGAAAGGTCCAATTCATACTTTTCCGCCGCCTGTAGAATCAAACCCGGCCTGGGCTTGCGGCAGTCACAATGATCATTGTTATCATGGTAACAGACAAAAATCTCAAGCACAGGAAGGCTGGATTGGATCATTCCATTGATAGACTCTACCACTTCTCGAGACTGGGCACCTCGCGCCACATCAGGCTGGTTCGTAATGCCGATCAAAATATAGCCAGCTGCTTGAAGCTGCTTAAGCGCCGTAACTGTATCTGGTGGGATTTCTACGTCCTCAAGCTTTGCAGGCGGATATGGCTTTCCATCGCGCACAACCGCGCGGTTGAGAATACCGTCCCGGTCGAGAAAGACGGCCGGAAATTTCTCCATTATTTAACCGATTCCCATTTCGTTTGTGCAATCTTTAAGCGCGGATGAGTTACCAGTAGGTGATGTACAACCGACTGGAAAGCTTCAGTATGCGGTGTAATATGTTCTGGATTGACAGTTGGGATAAGAACGCAGGCGTCAGCCACTTTTGCGGTATAACCACCATCCCGCCCAACTACACCTACGATTTTTGCGCCAACTTCCTTTGCCAATTGTAAGGCCCGTACCAGATTTGGGCTGACGTTCTTCTCCAAATTTCCGCCGCCGACAGAGAATATCATGACTGAGTCTTTGGCGTTTAAATGACTCCCTTCCAACCAACCTTTGAAAACAGACTCCCAGCCTTCATCATTCGTGCGCGCCGTGAATTCGGAGACATTATCCGTGGGTGCATAAGCCTCGATACCCACGATTTTTCGGAAATCATTGACGGCGTGCGAAGCATTGGCAGCGCTTCCTCCCACGCCTAAAATAAAAAGTCGCCCCCCCCGCTCACGAGTATTAACTAATATATCCACGGTTTTCTCGATTGTGGCAACGTCCAATTTACCCAATAGTTCGGCGGCCTCGGCAAGAAACGTTTCGGTGAAGTTCATGGCATTTCCTCTCGGAGAAATTGATCGGGATCGCTTGAAAGCAATCCATCCAATTCGTGAAGTCCTTCAAAAGAGCCGATCTCGTAAAAACGCTGCCTGACTTCATACGCCGACAAATCATGGTTAGCTGCTAAATTTTGATAGATCTCAGCCAGGTCGGCTGGCTGATGATCCGCCAAAGAGGCAAACACAGCCGGCTGAAACAGGCCGAGGCCGTAATCTATGAATTCCATACTCGGTGTGCGTTTTTTCTTGTCATAACATAAGATCTGGCCATCTGCCATTTCCACGTTGCTTGTATCCCATTTGCCTTCATTTCGGAAAATTGTCATTAAAGCGGGCTGCGTGTGATGGTCGAAATCCGCCTGAACGTCGGCATAATTGCATGGCAAGTAGGAGTCGCCGTACAACACGAAAAAAGGTCCATCTAATAAATTCAATGCCTGACGAACTGCCCCGCCAGTACCCAATGGGTTCTCGCCATCGAAAACATATTTAATAGTCAATCCAAATTGTTTGCCATCGCCAACCGACTCCCGTATCATCTCTCCGAGATACCATGCAGATATGATCACAAGCCGGATGCCACGCGAATATAATAATCGTAACTGTTGGTTAATAAAAGGCTGCTTGCCCACTACCACCAGTGACTTGGGGATTTTTTCAGTAATGGGGTGCAGGCGGGTGGCTAATCCACCTGCCAGGATAACAACAGGGTAAAGATTCATCCAATTAATGTCTTCGTTCCTTCAAAGTCGAAGCGGAAACGGACCTCTTCCAGTCCAGCCCTGGACATCGTATGACGTAAGCGGTTACGATCCTCAGCGAAGAAGAGTAAGAAACCTCCGCCTCCGGCGCCGACAAGTTTTCCACCCAGCGCGCCATTCTTCATCCCCAGATCATACCATTCATCAATTCGGGGATTGCTCATACCGCTAGAACGTTTCCGTTTGTGCTCCCAATGCTCATGCATCAAAGCACCGAATTCTGACGTCCGCCCGGCAAGCAATGCTTCCTTGCTACGAAGGCCCAGGTCTTTGACATAGTGCAGGTTGTTGAGCATGTCCGGGTCCATATCGTTGCTGCGCTGGTCCTGATCCTTCAGGATGGTCGATGCACTGCGTGCAAAGCCGGTAAAAAAAAGCAGGAGATTGTCCTCAAGATCAAAAAGCGTATCCATGCTGATTTTTAATGGATAAGCAACGACCGTTTCGTCAGAGTTGAAATCGAAACAGGTAATTCCTCCGTATGCCGCGATATATTGGTCCTGTTTGCCGATGGGTTCTTTTAATATCTCCAATTCGATACGACAAGCCAGGCGTGCTAACTCATCCGGCAAGATCAGTCGATGGCGGTGTGAATAAAGTGCCTTTATCAGCGCGGTTGTGAAGCTGCCCGAGGAGCCAAGTCCCGTCCCCGAAGGGATATCTGCAAGTGTTGTGATCTCAATTTGAGGGGTCTTGAAATCCAGCAAGCGTATGGCTTCACGCAGAATGGGATGTTGAACCTCATCCACAGAATCCGTTTTCTCAAGCTGGGAATATTTCAGGAAAATGCCCGGCGTGAAAGGGCGCATGACTGTCACATAAACATACTTATCGATGGCGGCGGATATAAGAAAACCGCCAAATTTGCAGTAATAGGATGGCAAATCAGTGCCGCCGCCACCAAGTGTGATGCGCAAAGGGCTACGTGTAATAATCATAGCCTGAATCCTTATAAATTTTTTCTACTACCACGAGCGCAGCACGAGCATCAATCAAATTGGCAGATGGTTGGCGATTCAGATGTATATCTTCCAAAAATTCGGCAAATTCCAGTGTCCACGAATTATCACCGCGTGGATATTCCCAAATGGTAGTATCGGGTGGTCCCATCTCAGGCAGCATTTTGTAAAAGGATAATCTTTCGATGCCATAACTGCCACCCAATCCTTCAACATGAAGTTTGGCATTCCTACCATAAATTTCAAAGGAGAAAAGATTTTTCCATTCCGTGCAGCTGACATGCAAAAAGGCGGTCTTACTTTTTCCGGTTTTCAACAACATGAAACCATTGTCGTCAACAGGCATATCCCAGAAATAGGTATGGGCAAAACCTTCGGTGGAAATAAAATCGCCTAGAAACCAACGAGACAAGTCGATAAGATGAACGCCCTGGTCAATCAGTTCACCTCCGCCTGATAGTACCGGGTTTGCTCGCCACTCACGGTCGTAACCAATGCGTCCACCATGTCCATATCGCCCACGGATAAACATAAGTTCGCCCAGTTCACCAGCTTTCATAAGTTCATGCGCCTTGAGCAAGGCAGGATGGTAACGATGATTGAAACCAACTCGCACTAAAACATCATTTTTCCGGGCGGTATTGATCAATGTGTCAAGTTCGGCGACATTACGCGCAGCCGGTTTTTCCACCAAGATATGCTTCCCGGCTTTTGCCGCTTCAAGACCGATTTCGACCAAGGCTTGATTCGTCGTGGCAACAATCACTATATCCACATCCTCACGATGGATGGCCGAACGCCAGTCCGTAGTTGATTCTGCTTCAGGATGGGAAGTTGCCAGTTGGTCCGCACGGGCCGCCTCGAGGTCCGCGCAGACGCAGAGCCGCGCGCCTTTCAGGGCGTTGGCCCGCTTTTGTCCAATAAATCCACAACCGATTATGGCAACACCGGGAATTTCATTCATACATCCCCCCAGTCCATGCCGCGATCTTTGGGGACGATGCGGCGTAAAGTGTAGATATCGCTTTTGGCAATGTCTTGTTCGTGTTCGGAAAAGTTTCGCCAGGGGTCCCAAACCGCGCTGATGAGTTTACCGGTGATACCATCACTGGCAGCAGATGCGAGGAAGACAGCCAGATCGGTACTTTTTTCGAGCGGAGCGCCACCGTCTTCTTTTTGTTTAATTGATCTCTCGTAAAATGCCCAGCCTACTTTTTCAGGGCCCGCTTCCAGCACTTCATCGAGCAGGCGCGTATTTAAAGCGCCAGGGGCTATGGAGTTGATGTCAATATGATCTTCGCGAGTCTCCTCGGCAAGCGTTTCCATAAATCGTACGATGCCCGCCTTGGAGGCGGCATAAGCGCTGATGAAGGGCAGTGGATTCGTCGCGCCACCGCCTGAGAGTTGGATGATCTTGCCGTAACGGTGCTTGCGGAAATGCGGCAGCAAGGACCGGGTCATAAAAATAGAACCGAGCAGGTTGATACGAATTGCCTGCTCCCATTCATCCCAATCCACATCTTCGATCTTTCCCTTGGGGCCGTAGACTCCCGCATTGTTAACGAGGATGTGTATTTGAGGATATATTTCAAGTGCAAATTCCACCAGAGCTTTCACATCTTTTTGGACGGAAACATCGGCTTGGATTTTTTCGACTCTCTGTCCAACATGTCCAAAGCTCTTCAATTCATTAAAAGCCGATTGTAATTTCCGGTCGTCACGCGCACAGATCACGATATTCGCGCCTTGTTCAAGGTATGCACGTGCGATCGCAAACCCCAACCCCTGGTTAGCGCCTGTGATAATTGCGTTGCGTCCATGAAGAAGATCAGAAATCAATTTACTTTTCCTACCGTAATATATCTTACATTGGCGGTCACGCCAGAAATTTCCCGGGATAGAAAACGGTTTGCATCCAGAACCAGACGATTTCTCATACCTTGAAGAATGTTTTCCAGTTTTAAATTTTTATATTCAGGCCATTCGGTTGCAATGACAAGCGCATCCGCGCCTTTCACGGCTTCTTCAGGAGAGGCTAGCAGTTGAATCTGGGAATACTCTTGCGGGAGAGTCGTAAGGGAGGGGTCGTGTGCACGGACTTTGCCTCCCTTAGACAAAAGGGACTGGCAGAGTTCAATGGCACTAGAACGTCGCAGGGTATTTGTGCCCGGTTTATAAGTTAAGCCCCAAACGGCGATAGTTTTGCCGCGCACGGCCCCCAGCGATTTTTCCAGTTGTCGCCGATACCAGGATTTATGTGCGTCGTTGCTGGCTTTAACGGCTGGAAAAATATGGATTGGCTGTTGATATTTTTCCCCCAATTGGCTAAGGAAGGCGATATCGCGTGCCAAGGTTCCTCCTGCGAATGCACCGCCCGGGCTCAGATATGCTTTGGGACCTATACGCGCTTCGGTTTTTAGTCCGCGTTCCACTTCTTTGGCGTCAGCACCAACCTGCTCGCATAATACGGCAATTTCATTAATGAATGTAACGGAAGTGGCCAGGAAGGCATTCAGGGCATGTTTGGTCATCTCCGCTGATTCTACACTCATCCATTCGATGCGGTCTGTGAACGGTGCTAGCAGCTCCTTGAATTTAGACCGACTTTTTTCAGCGCGGGTGCCAATTACGATGCGGTCTGGTTTCAAAAAAACAGAAATAGCCTTTCCCAGCCGCAGGTTTTCGGGGGAGCAGGAGAAGTTCACTTTTTGATTTTGATGCTCTTTTTCAAACAAATCCTGTAGTCGTCTAGCACTCCCTACCGGTAATTGCGAGGAAATCAGGACTTCCTGACCATCCTTGAGAAAAGGAAATAAGCGTGACATGCGCTCGACGACATATTCAACATCGGCCCGATCATCTTCGTCCACGGGGGTGTCATAGGTCAGCCAGATGACATCCGCCCCGTGCGCCGCGTCCTCAGGGTCGGTGGTGAAACGAAGATTCTGAGTCTGGATTCCTTTTTGGATAAGGTCGTCCAGGCCTGGCTCGAAGAGCGGTGCTTGGCCTTGATTCAATCCATGGATCACTTGCTCGTCGAAATCCAGCCCGGTCACCTGGTGCCCACCTGAGGCGAGACATGCCGCAGTAACACACCATAAATGCCAAAGGCCGACCACACAAACCTTCATTTGCGCTCCAATATTGATCGATTTGATTGCAAATATTCCAGCGTTTTGATAATACCTTGTTGGATATTAAGTTTTGGTTTCCAACCCAGCCCACGGACCTTTGCGGTATCGAGAAAGATAAACGGGTTATCGCCGATCCAGCCGCGCTCGCCACCAGAATATTTTCGTTCAGGA
>CAZPCR010000096.1:1546-9044 GCA_964585035.1 uncultured Anaerolineaceae bacterium | reverse complement strand
GCCTGTCCAACTCCTGCTTGTACGACATTGCCGAGAATGACTTCCTCGATCTCTGCGGGATCAATGCCGGCGCGTTTTACCGCAGCTTTCACGGCAAACGCCCCAAGTTTAGTTGCGGGAATGCTGCTTAGAGAGCCCTGGAACTTTCCTATGGGTGTACGTGCGGCGCTCAAAATCACAGCTTCGTTCTCTTTGCTCAACGTCTCTCCTTGGCTAACAGAAGTCAGCTGTGAGCAATTATAGCCTTGTATCGTTTAGGCATAGAAGTTGAACTCAATTTACTGATGGGTATCCCCAACCTTTTATTTTCAGATCACTTTGCACCGGGAGGCTGCGAAAAGGTCAACGTCCATTCGGAAGCTGCATTTTCTTCTACCGTTGATTCAGGTGTTACCACTAGTATCCAGGTATGTCCCGGCTTTAGGGCAGCCGGGCTGCCATCCGAATTCAAGAATCGGATGGGGTGTTGGGATCTCTTGCTTTGTTCATCTGTATTCGGGTCAGTGCTCCATTGGATATTGAACATTTGACCGTCACGCAGCAATAGGGCTTTACCGGTTCTTCCCGGATCAAGGTGAATGTCGAGATTCGTGGGAGAGATTACTTTGTGTTTCGTAAAAAGGATGATTACATTCTCGAAGTGCAGTTGCCGTCCTGTTAACCTATCCGTATCAGCATGCAGGATACCCGCCTGGTCATATTCTGATGTATCTACGTAGCGCAGGTATGCTTGATAGAGCGGGTCATACACCCAGCCAGATTGATTTTGATATGCGATGTAAACATTTAGTTTTGAAGCAGGCGCGCCTCCGTCTTGGGTCTTGTCGGTATAAAGATTACTGGTGTAATCGAAGTCTGAACCTTGGTCCTTCTGGTTATTCTGGGCGACTTTAAGCATCTCGCTAATATCAAGCATATATCCGCCTCCGGCGAGTTGATGAAAAACCATATAACATTGAGGGATGCGGACCTGCTCTTCAGGAGAGGCAAATGCATAGATAAGGCAGCTATTTTGAAAATAATTTCCAATGTAGCTATAGATCAACCGCCCGGAACGGATAGGTCCAATTTGGGATAGGGGTGTATCGGGAAATGGGGTTGGGTTGCTTGTGGAAATTAACCCCGCATCCAATGATAGGTCATCGGCTGTGACATTTACCTGCGCGCGGCCTGTTGATGGATCCGCAGCACTGCCTTGATTAACATCATGCGGGTTTATCTTTGTGAATTCCATGCCCATAGGCTTGACGAATTCAACTATATATTTTCCGGGTTGGACGTTGAATCCATAATAGCCGTTTGTATCGCTGGTCGTTCGTTGGATCAAATTACCTTGACCATCGTACAAATTTACGCATACCCCCGGTACGCCTTCTTCATCGACATCAAGCTGGCCATTGGCGTTCGCGTCTAACCAAACCCTGTCTCCAAGAATAGGCTGGGTCTTAACGAAAGGTTCACTACGTGTTTCACATCCTCCGATCGGAAGGACTTCAGGGGACGGAAACCTGCCGTAAAAGACCGCCAGGAAGCGCGTTGCACCTTCGGTGATGTAATATTCATAGACGAACGGCGCAAATGATAGACCCGCTTGCGGACGCCCACTGGCTGGAAAATTGGAGATAGAGACGAGCAAGGCCGGAATTTTTAACAGGGTTGGATCAGAAACCGGCAAGCCTGTTAGAGGATTAATTCCTTCTGGAATGATTATCTGCGATCGCGGTGGTGCGCTTGCTTCGATGGGTTGGGTAGCAAGGGTTGGCGCCTGTGTTGCCGGATGAGCTGATTGGCAGGCGGATAAAAGCAGGAGGCAGACATAAATTATAAGTTTTTTCACTTATAAAATTATAGCTCCCAAGTGGTTGCTTTTAATGAGCGCTCTTACCGTTTTTAACGAGCTTCGCCTTGCGGGGCTGCGTATCTGACCGAAAAAACACCGGGCTGCTGCCCCTGAAAAATACTGAATGGTGTGACGATCACGACCCAGGTATGACCAGGTCGCAGGACGGCAGGTGTACCGTCCTTATTCAGGAATTGGATGGGACGGCGGAAACCGGTTTGCTTTTCATAATCGCCTGCCTTGGTACTCCATTCGATGGGGAACATTTGGCCGTCTCGGAAAAGGTAAGCGGGGCCGCCATCGCCTTCATCCAGGTGAATGTCGATATTCGTGGGTGATATCACATCGGTATCGGCCATTACGACGATCACATTTTCAAAATGGAGCTGACGTCCGGTGAGCCGATCGGTGTCCGCGTGTAAAACACCGGGATTGTTTTTGTCAGCATTATCGACAAAATGCAGGTAAGCTTGATAAAGCGGGTCATAGGTCCAACCTGACTGGTCAAGGTTCGCGAAGAAAACATTGAGTTGGGAGGCAGTCAGCCCTCCGCTTGGGACCTCATCAGAGAAAACATTGCTGGTGTAATTAAAGGGCCGGCTGGTCGTATGCCTCATATTGTCTTCGGCAATTGCCTTCATGCGGTCGATTTCCAGCATGGAACCACCGCCTGAGTCTTCATGTGCAACAAAGGAACAATGCGGAATTTTTACCAACACCTCCGGTGATGCAAATGCATCCATAAGACAGCTATCCTGAAAAAATCCGCCAATATAAGCATACAGAAGACGTCCCGAGCGGACAGGGCCTACTTGTGGCTTGGGGTCGTTTTTGATATCTGGAGTTGGTGAAACAAACGAATCGTTTGGAAACATGCCGGAATCCCATAGTAATGTGTCTTCATCAACGGTAATAGCTGCTGTCTTTCCGGTTGCGGGATCGGCATCGCTGTCGTGGTTGTCATCGCCGATATTCTTTTGCGTAAAATCCAGATTTACAGGTTTGACGAATTCCAAAGTATAAGTCTGGCCTTTTTCCACATTGAAGCCATAATAGCCATTTGTGTCGGTGGTTGTCTTTTGAAGGAGATTGCCCTGTTCGTTATACAAATTAACGCAAATTCCTCCGATCCCATTTTCGCCCGGATCCTGTATCCCGTTCTTATTCGTATCGAGCCATACCCGATTCCCTAACAATGTATCGGTTTGTTTGAACGGCTCTTTACGGACCTCACAATCACCGGTAATGGGCACCTCCGGCTCAGGATATTGACCGTAAAAAGTGGCCAGGAAGCGGTTTTGGCCTTCTGTGATTGAGAATTCAAAAACATAAGGTGCAAAGGAGAGACCGGCCTGTGGACGAGCGGTTGCAGGGAAGTTGGAAACAGAAACAAGCAAGGCCGGGACTTTTAATAGGGATGGGTCAATTACTGGTTCCCCTGTCAAAGGATTAATACCTGTTGGAAAATTCTCAGGATTCGGCCCATAAGAAGTCGATGTCGCGAGAGGTTGGGAAGTGGGAGTGGCTGGTTGGGGAGTAATGATTGACGGTAGTGGCACCGGTGTATTTGATTCGCTGTTCTCATGAGAAACAGGGGACGTAGGTGTAGATGGGGCGCACGCATTTAATAGAATTGCGCTTATTGCGATCACGGCCCACTGGTTGGGCCAGTTTTTTTTCATTATGAACCTCCAGAAATTAATGGCTCTGTCAACGATAATGTCAATTCTGGTGCAATTGTTGTTAACTATATCTTGCGAAAGATACTAACAGGCTTACAGCAACTTTCCAATATACCTATCGCAAAGATTTGCACCTGAATAATTACCACCCTTGATTAAAATAATTTTATCAGCTATTGAAACCTTTTTTGATCCGACTCCAGGTATCTTCCAAAGTTTCGGGGAGTACCCTCGTTTCAGCAAGTGTTGACATGAAATTTGTATCACCATTCCAGCGGGGTACGATATGGAGGTGGACGTGTTCTTTGACACCGGCACCCGCAGCTTCGCCAATGTTGACGCCGACATTAAACGCGGTTGTATTGTAAATGGTGCGCAGCACGGTTGTAGCCCGTGAAGTCCACTCTATCATTTCGGCCCGGGTGGCAGGGTCCAACTCTTCGAGGTTTGGTTTATGTTTGAAAGGCACGACCATTAAGTGCCCGCTGGTGTAGGGATAACGGTTTAATATCACAAAAGCCAGTTCGCCGCGTTGAATGATCAAGTTGTCGGCATTGTCCTCCCGCGCAGCTGCTTTACAGAATACACAGCCATCTTCCTTGCCGTGATTTTCGATATAAGTCATACGCCAGGGTGACCAAATATGCTTCATGGTTAATGGATTTTAGCAGAGAATCCTTCAATTACAATGGGGTTTTATCGCCAGCTAAAGCATACTGGAATCCTTTTTTGTAGGCGGATGGTAATTTTCGCGCCGAGGAATTATGAAAGAATTGTTGACATTCCACCCTCAATTGAGTATCCTCCTTCCTGAAATGCAGCCTTCCCTTTTTGCATCTATTCAATGGACAGTTTCTACTCTCACGAAATATATACGGAATCTGTTCGAATCCGATGTCTCTTTGCAGGATGTATGGGTGGAAGGAGAGATCTCCAATCTATCACGCCCGGCTTCGGGCCATATTTATTTCACATTGAAAGATGCTGGCGCCTCTCTTCGGAGTGTAATGTGGAAGACGAGCGCGGCGCGTTTGAACCTCTCATTGCAGGATGGGATGGCGGTAACGGTGCACGGGAAGGTCGATGTTTATGAGGTCGGGGGACAGTACCAGCTTTACGCAGATCAAATCCAGCCGATGGGGGAAGGTGCCCTGTATCAGGAATTTCTGCGCCTGAAAGCCCTGCTTGAGTCCGATGGGCTCTTTGATATAAGCCGAAAACGCCCTATCCCGGACCTGCCAAAACGCATCGGCATTGTAACATCCGACACGGGGGCGGCTATAAAAGATATGATCAATACTTTACAGCGCCGGATGCCGATGGCGGAAGTGATTTTTGCACCTTCCCCCGTCCAGGGAGAGGACGCACCACCTAAATTGGTGGAAGCAATTGCTTCGTTGAATGATCGTGACCTACACCTTGATGTAATCTTGCTTGCACGCGGCGGGGGTTCGATCGAGGACCTTTGGGCCTTCAACGATGAACGCGTTGTCCGTGCGGTGGCAGGGTCCAGGGTTCCGATCATTTGCGGGGTGGGCCACGAAACTGACTTTACCCTATCTGATTTTGCGGCAGACCTGCGTGCCCCGACCCCAACGGCGGCAGCAGAACTGGCGACCCCAATAACGGTACCCGGTTTAATTCAAAATCTTCAAAGTCTCGGACAGCAGCTTTCGAACTCTTTGATCACATTCCTGGATGAACAACGTGGCGCCATCTCCGATTTGCAGGATGGCCTGCGTTTTTTCTCCCCGGTTCGGCGGATTCAATCTGACCGGCAGCATCTCGATGATCTTGCGCGTCGCACCAATGCGGGAGGCGCCCACCGACTTGCTCTCGAAATGAGCCGACTTGACGGGTTGGGTAAACATCTTGAGGCCTTAAACCCGCTACAAGTTTTGGATCGGGGCTATGCTGTTGTTACATTGCTTAAAGATGGTGGTATTGTCCGTAAAGTTAAACAAGCCCGTGATGATATCCGCGTTCGTGTTTCGGACGGCGAATTTGATGCCAGGGTCTTAAAGCGCGGTGAATAATTTTTAAATCGACTGGAGTTGTTATGCCAAAATCGTCTTCTCCCAAACCCGTTGAAAATTTGGATTATGAAGCGGCTTTTTCTGAGTTAGAGACCATTGTGGATTCTCTTGAAAATGAACAGCGTTCCCTGGAAGAATCGATGGCTCTTTTCGAACGAGGCCAAGCCCTGGTCAAGCGTTGCGCGGAGCTGCTTGATAAGGCTGAGTTAAAGGTTAAGCAATTGTCGGGTAGCGAATTAACCGATATGGCTGAGGAATGAAATGAATCTTGCCGGTATGCTTTCTAACCGTGTATTGATATCGGCTCTGATAGCCTGGGGCACCGCACAGCTCTTGAAGGTGCCGCTCGAATATTTGCGTTCACATCGCTGGGGGTGGGCGGTCCTTCTCACCACAGGCGGCATGCCCAGTTCGCATTCTGCCTTGATTGTCGGCGTTACCAATGCGATTGGTTTGTATATTGGTTACGGGAGTCCGTTGTTCGCGCTCGGCGTGGCCATCGCAATGATCGTTACTTACGATGCGGCGGGTATACGCAGGCAGGCAGGGATGCATGCTGAACGCATAAATGTCCTGTTTGAGGAGTTGTTACAGGGCCATATGTGGGACTAGAAGGAATTGCGTGAGGTGCTTGGCCATACACCCCTGGAAGTTACAGGTGGAATTTTGTGGGGTATTATGGTGACGACAGTATTATGGTTCTTGTGGAAATAAGCTAAGTGCTTGTTCTCAATCAGTATTTGAAAGACCAAATACTGGAAAAACGTCCCTTGAAATAAAAAGTCCAAAAAATCTCCGGTCATCTCCGTTTATCCCCGGTAAATTGTCACTTAACAAAACCTTTTTCGGGCCGCCAAATAACTTATTTAATGACCATGCTTTAATCTTTGATTGATTCCTGAAATCGCTGCAGAAAGTTCAGGGACTCTCATCGCCCAGAGTGAAACTCCGTAGCATAGACAACCAAGAGCAACGCCTCCAAAAACAACCATCCACACGGATCCGTTTATGTGTGACCAAAGTACGACAACCAGGCTCATTACCAAAGTTCCGAATGCAGCCTTCACAAAGCCTTGCCAGATATTTCTCCCTTCCAAACCTTTTAATCGGCTGCGCATGAATAGGAACAGGGCGGTCATTTCCAACGCCGTGGCGAGTGAATTGGCAAGAGCCAAACCGCCGTGTGGCATCCATCCGATTCTTGCAAACAGGGAAGAAAACGCAAAGCTGAAAACGATATTCAAGGTCATCGCCGAAACACCCACTAAGACTGGTGTTTTTGTGTCGTGTAAAGCGTAAAATGCACGTGACAGAATTTCGACCACATTATGACCGATCAGTCCGGCTGCATACCATAACAATGCCCAGGAAACGAGATTTACCGATTGATCGTCGAAACTACCCCGTTTAAAAAGCAGGGTGATCAACGGTTCACGGAGCAGAATAAGACCAAGTGAAGCGGGAAGTGACAGGAAAACCACGCCTCGCAAAGTTGCCGCAAGCGAAGCGCGCATTGCGCGCGGATCTCCACGTGCAATTTGAGCGGAAAAGGTTGGCAATGCGGCAATCGCGATTGCTTGTGCAATAACGACCTGTGGCATGGTCATTACCTGCCAGGCATAATTGATCGCGGAAAGTGAACCCTCCGAAAGGCCGGAGGCGATAATTACATTGATCACAAAATTAAGTTGTACAACCCCTACGCCTAGCAGGCGTGGGATCATCAACCTGCCCACTTCACGTACGGTTTCATTATCGAGACCGAAAGTCGGGAAGTAGAGCCGGAACGGCAATTTTAGTAGGTCTGGAATTTGAACAGCCAGGTGCAGAACTGCGCCGAGTACAGCACCCCATGCTAAGCCGTAGATCCCCATGTATGGAACCAGGAATAACAAACCGAGGATCATTCCAATCCAATACATGCTGGGTGCTAATGCCGG
>CAZPCR010000096.1:0-1536 GCA_964585035.1 uncultured Anaerolineaceae bacterium | reverse complement strand
CCGGTAAAAGGAAACGTTGATGTGCGTTCAAGACGCCCATCAACAATCCGCTCACGCCAAAAATCGCCGGAGTGATCAAAAGAATACGCAGTAAAGAGGCGGCTAAATGCTGTTGGTCGGGTTGAAAGTCAGGTGCAAGTATGTACTTGATTATCTGCGGGGCGAGAAGCGCAGACAAAATGCTCAAAATGCTCAAGACGAGCAGGATCAAATTGGTGATCGAAGAGGCAAGTTTCCAGGCTGGGGGGCGCTCGTTTTTAGCTAGTAGTCCCGTGAACGTTGGGATGAATGCCGAAGATAATGCCCCTCCGGCAACAAGATTGAAGATCAAATTGGGATATGTGGAGGCCGCATAAAATGCATCAATGGAACGGTCCGTGCCAAAGGCGCGTGAAATCAGGATTTGCCGTACCAGACCGATCAAATTGCTCAATGCGAATGCCAGCATAACCGTCCCGGCGGCACGCGCGATTTGTCGATTAGCAGAAGGTGCAGTATCGGTTTCTACCATGGAAGGCGCGCAGATTATATCATCCGGTGGATGACGAATTTGTTGATATTTTGGAGCCTCTCTGATCAGTTGATTAATTGCTATAATTTCAATTTGGAGGGTCTATGAAACGGTTTGCCGTACTTATTTTCACGACTTTTCTTTTGTTGACTTCTTGTACAGGTCAGCCATTTACTTCGATATCCTCAACAAATCAACCTATTCCTTATGGCACATCCGGCACATCGGTAACAGAATCATCAATCAAGGATTCTCCCGAAACGACCGGTTCATTGGCTGGGATACCCATGCAGGTGGGGTATGGCGTTCAAGGCCCCTGGTTTGAATTATATTTTACCGATCCCGTTAACCCTGCGGCGAAGCAGATCACGGGTGGCCCGGATGGTCCACTGGTGGCTGCCATTGATTCTGCGCATTTGTCTGTGGATGCTGCTATTTATAGTTTAAGCCTTCACAGCGTTCGGGATGCGCTTATCCATGCCTTTCGTCGCGGGGTTCAGGTACAGGTGGTAATGGAGAGCGATAATATGGACAGCTCAGCCTCACAATCCCTGAAGGATGCCGGCTTACCGATGCTGGGAGACCGCCGCGAAGGTCTCATGCATAACAAGTTTGTTGTGATCGACCGCTCTGATGTCTGGACAGGTTCCATGAATTTTACTAACGAGGGCGCTTATGCAGATAACAATAACCTGATGCACGTTCACTCAGAAAAAGTAGCGGAAGATTATGAGGCCGAATTCAACGAGATGTTTGTGGATGATAAGTTCGGTTCTACGGCCAATGCTGTAACCCCAAATCCGCGTGTAACCGTTGACGGCACACCCATGGATATATATTTCTCGCCCGATGATCATGTTCAAGCGGCCCTGGTCGATCTCTTGGATAACGCCCAAAAAAGTATTTACTTTCTTGCCTATTCCTTTACGGCAGATCCCTTGGGAGAAGCGATCAGGCAGCGTGCGGCGGCCGGTGTTAAAGTTTCAGGTGTGATGGAAGCCGAACAAGTAGCATCGAATGTAGGG
>CAZPCR010000095.1:0-9049 GCA_964585035.1 uncultured Anaerolineaceae bacterium | reverse complement strand
TGCCAAATTCCGAGCCGCCAGGCGGTTATGGGCCAACATCATGAGGGAGCGTTTTAAAGCGCAAAAGCCATCCTCGTGGATGATGCGCTTTCACACACAGACTGCCGGTTCAACATTAACCGCCCAACAGCCGGAGAACAACGTGGTGCGTGTAACTCTCCAGGCTCTTTCGGCCGTCCTCGGAGGAACCCAAAGCCTGCATACCAATTCAATGGACGAAGCCCTGTGGCTGCCCACGGAAAAATCGGTGCGGGTGGCATTACGAACACAGCAGATCCTGGCGCATGAATCGGGCGTGGCTGACTCGGTCGATCCACTGGCGGGTTCGTACCTTATTGAATACCTAACCGATGAGATCGAGAAAGGTGCAAACGAGTACATCGTAAAAATCGACGCCCTGGGCGGGGCGCTGCAGTCCATCGAGCGCGGGTACATGCAGAACGAAATCCAGAACGCGGCTTATGAGGCACAGCAGGCAATCGAACGCGGGGAACAGGTGATCGTCGGGTTAAACCAGTACCAGGTGGATGAAAAGATTACGTTGGAGCGTTTGATGGTAGACCCTGCCATCGAGGCGGGGCAAAAGGCGAAGTTGAAGGAGTTAAGAGAGAAAAGAGACCAGAAATCCGTTGATCGGTACCTTGGTAAATTGGTTAATGCTGCACGCGGCTCTGAGAACTTGATGCCCTTATTTATTGAAGGCGTTGAGAAAGATATTACACTGGGCGAAATTTGCAATGCACTGAGAGGTGTGTGGGGTGAATACGTTGCGCAGGGGTTTTAGGGAACTGGCATGATCCGGCAATATCTAAAGAGGGGATCGATATTTATAGGAATATTAATCCTTGGCCTCGTGCATTTTGTGTTTAACGATGGCGCTTCCTTGAACAGGTTAATCCCGACCAAATGATCAGTTCTTCTCTCTCATGGTAGACAAATGTTGGCGGGTTATACTCTTTTAAATATCAGAGAGAGCAAATATTTAATGACATTCCCAACCGATTCAAAAACGGCAACCAATCCATATCAAAACACACCCCGAGTCGAGAAAGATGCAGATGGGGTCTGGCATATCCATGGGTATGCGGAAGCCAAGGATTTGCTCAAAGAGGATCTTCTTCAGGATGGTTTCGGCGCTGAAGATGTCTTCAAGTCGGGGTTGGACCCTGTCTTATACCAACATGGTGAACCTCATCGCAAACAACGCGCCGCCATCGCAAAATATTTCAGCCCAACCACGGTCTCCGATAAACATGTGCCAATGATGGAACGCGCCGCGGATGAAATACTGGCTGGGTTGGTACGGGCCAAACAAATGGATCTGAAAACACTATCCAGGCAGATGGCAGTTGTTGTTACTTCAACAGTGGTTGGTCTTAATGTCTCACCAGGTATGATCCGCCGGATGGATGCGATGCTCCATACACCGGAGAAGATCTCGAAATCTCCCATCAAACGTTTCTTTATGGCCCTGTCTGCGAACTGGCTCCGTATCCAATTTTTATTATTTGATGTTCGTCCTGCCATCGCCAGACATAAGCGGATCCCAAAAGATGACGTAATTTCATATATGCTCTCCAAGGGCAAAGATCAATTAGCGATCCTTGTCGAATGTATGGTTTATGGCGCCGCAGGTATGGCCACCACCCAGGAATTTATCTGTGTTGCGTTGATCCATGCCCTGGAGGATCCCAAAATGCGAACCGCGCTGACATCCAGCGATATTAATGCCAGGTATGAGGCGTTACATGAGATCTTAAGACTTGAGCCTGTGATCGGCAAGATCAAACGAAAAGTAATTGATCCTGTCGCGATCAACAGTAATGGTGAAGTCCATCATATCCCAGCTGAGGCAAAGATTGAATTCCATGTATTCGATGTCAATGCAGATGGACAAGCTATCAAAGTAGAGCCGGAACGACTCCATCCCCATCGCGACTTGGAAAAAGGGACGTATCGCTCCTTGATAGGATTTGGCTCCGGCCCGCATCGTTGTGCCGGAGAACATCTGGCGATTGCGGAAACCGATGTGTTTCTCCGCAAGTTATTAGCGATCAAGGGTTTACAAATTGAAAAACTTCCAAATATTATCTACAATAAAACAGTGGAAGGTTATGAGATAAACGACTTACAAATCAGGGTGGATTAATTACCTTTTTGTGATGCAGACCCAATCTTCCTGTAAATCGACCGTCAATTGGGTTTGTGATTTTTTGAAGACCCTTCGGTTTTGAAGTGGAAAATGCTCTAAAAGGGGGGAATCGTAACGAGGAACGGCAAATTCAAGGATGATTTGTTGTTCCCTACAGTATCCTTTCAACACTTGTATCTACGATTTGCCTGAATAAGTAAAGTGTATAATTTATAGAGAAGAAGTCAGGAATAAATTGTCCTCCAACCCGAATCCTAAGTTCGACTTAGTCTCTCTGATAACCCAACATGGGCTTGAGCCATTTCTGCAGTCCTCGCACATATTGGTGGGTCTATTAGATTCAACTGGCAGAGTGGAATTGTCGAACCCGGCTTTTGATTCTCTCAAGAAAGTCGTTCCGGAATCAACTACTTTCAGGGAGATCGTTTTACCCGCTGCCCAAAAAGAATTCGATAATATTTTGCTATACGCCCGACGGATGAACAAAATAACCCAGACAAAACTTGAGCTTGGCTTACAAGTACAACCTGGTCTGTTCGATTGCATGTTCATCCCGCTCGAACCCGACCATTTTTTATTCTTTTGTGAACCGGTCTCTGCGTTTGAGGAAGAATTAAGAATAAAAGAATTGGAAGCGAAACTACAAAGTCTAAAAATCACAATAGAAAATAATAAAATTGAGCTGCATGCCGTCATAGCCCAGGCGGATGAAGTATCCCATACCGATACTTTGACCTTCCTGCCCAACCGTAAGTTCATAATCGCAGACCTGCAACGCCAGGTTACATTCTCCGAGCGGTATGATGCCCCCCTAAGTGTATCGATGATAGACCTTGATTTTTTTAAGAAAGTCAACGATGCCCATGGTCATATGTCCGGTGACGAGGTATTAAAGTTTGTTGCTTCGGAATTACGCGACCACATCCGGCAGCCGGATGAGATCGGGCGATTCGGCGGCGAAGAGTTCCTGGTGATTCTGCCAAACAGCAGCCTTAAAGCCGCTTGCGAACAGGCGACCCGCCTGTGTCAGCAAGTACGGTCTACGCCCATTATTTCCGGCGGCAAGGTAGTCCGAATGACGATCAGTATCGGGATTGCACAGTTCCATAACCATCATGAGAACTGGGAAAAATTATTAGATCGCGCCGACCAGGCACTTCTTCAAGCCAAGCAAAATGGACGCGACCAGTGGGCAATTCTGGAGGGATAGTTCGAGAATTTGGAACGTTCAATCCTGCCGTACGTATAATTTAATAGTCATACTCTTAAATTGCAAACCTATTTTCGATAGACCGATATTGTATAAGGTAAGAATATATTATCCTTCAAGGTGCTTAATTCTTATGTGCTTACAGATCTGGATCAAAACAATTGGAAGTTTGAACATTAATCGGAGCCGAAGAGCTCCGATAATTATTTAATTAGGAGAAATCTGATGGCAAAGATAGACAATCTTGTACAAGACTTTCTCGCCCAGAAGAAAATCGCCGTCATCGGTGTTTCGGACACGCGCGAAACCGGCTGTAACTCAAACTATAAAAAATTCAAAGACGCAGGCTATCAAGTCTATGCGGTCAACCCCCACATCTCGACCTATGACGGCGCGCCATGTTACCCGGATTTAAAATCACTGCCAGAGAAGCCGGATGGTGTCTTTATTTTGGCCAATCCGCAGGTGACTGAGCAGATCGTCCGCGAATGTGTGGAATTGGGTATCAAGCGGATCTGGATGCACTGCATGATGGGGACGAAACCCGGGTTGGCAGCAGGTATGACCAGTGTTTCACCGGAAGCGGTCAAGTTATGTCTTGAGAATGGGATCAGTGTCATCCCTGGATCATGTCCTAACCAGTTCCTAAGGCCGGATTTCGGTCATGGAATGATGCGGGGTCTATGGAGGTTATTTGGCTTTATGAATGTGGATGGTGGTCTCTCACGGTGATTCAATTGTAGGTGTTGCTGTTCGGCCATGAGAAAGGAACGGGTTCTTTCGTGCTTGTCTACCGTATAACTCATGATGACAAGGAGTGTTCGCAAGTGTGAACACTCCTTTTTTGCGCCTCGTTTTTCCTTATTTACTGTTTATAATCTACTATAAGTATATCGGTGCCAACCTCACGACAGGAGTTTGATTTAATGCTTCCAGTTTTTGCAACAAACCGTCTTGATCTTTACCTGCTTCAAATCAGCTCGGCCATCTGGCTCATCCCGGAGTTAATCTCTTCTTTAACCCAGAATACAGTCAGTGGTGCTCAGACACGCGATCGCGCGTCGCGGTTTGTATTATTAATCAGTATATTTGTTGTGATCTTTCTTGGTATTCGAGCAGCCTTTAATGCCAGCCAATTCGCCATCCCCGGGGATCGAATGCTGATATTTGATATAGGCATTTTCCTGATATTGGCGGGTGCAGCCTTCCGCTGGTATTCAATTTGGGTTCTCGGGAAATTTTTTACCCGGGTTGTTTCCATCCAGGCAGGACAAACGGTAGTTGAGAAAGGCCCTTATCGTTTCATTCGCCACCCATCTTATAGCGGAGCCATGCTCTCATTTTTAGGGTTTGGTCTGGCTCTCACAAACTGGTTGAGTTTGGCACTGATCATACTTGGAACGGTGATCGGTTATGGTTATCGTGTAAGTGTGGAGGAAAAAGCCCTAGTGGAGGGTCTAGGCCAGCCTTACCGCGATTATATGCAGCATACCAAGCGTTTTATCCCGTTTGTATTCTGATGACTGATTCAATAATTTTGCGAGGGCGAAATGAAAAATAAATTTCCCCTGTATGGCTGGTTCGGACTGGCTCTGGCAATTATTTTCTGGGTAATCAATTGGACCTGGGATGGCGCGCGTACGCAGTGGGGTTTTTTTCCGATGTGGCTGGGTTACTGCCTGACCATGGATGCACTTGTTTTCTGGCGGACAGGAACTTCCCTGCTGACGCGCAGCTGGCGAAAATATGTAGGTCTCTTCCTGGTCTCTGCCCCGGTCTGGTGGATCTTTGAGGCTTTAAACCTCCGCACACAGAATTGGATCTATATTGGGACCGATGCCAACACCACACTTAGTTACACTTTTTGGACGACCTTGAGTTTTTCCACGGTTATCCCGGCGGTATTTGGGAGCACAGAATTCCTTACCAGCTTTGATTTTGTCAGACGCCTCGGGCGCGGACCAGTCATACGCCCTGATAAATTGATCACCATCAGCTTTTTCGTCACAGGTTGGGTTATGCTGGTACTCCTGTTGATCTGGCCTATGATCTTCTTTCCTTTTATCTGGTTGTCACCATATTTCATCCTGGAACCGCTCAACATATGGATGGGCAACCGATCCCTAACGGATTGGACACGGGACGGGGATTGGCGACCGGTCATTTCTCTCTGGTTGGGCGTTTTATTAACGGCGTTCTTTTGGGAAATGTGGAATTTTCATTCCAACCCCAAATGGATCTATCATGTCGCCTGGGGCGGAGGCTTCCACATTTTTGAAATGCCCCTGTTGGGTTATGGCGGTTACCTGCCATTTTCCCTCGAGCTATTTGCGATGTATCACCTGATCGTGGGGCTGTTCGACCATAAAAAGACCGAGTATGTTAAAGTTGTCCCGGATCAGCTCTCCTAAATTTATTGAATACAAGGATTAGTATGCCAGCAAATATAGAGATCAAAGCCCGTGCGCGTAATTTCAGTGCGATCCGTTCGCGGGCCGAGGAGCTATGCGACTCGCCAGTGGAGATCATTCCGCAGGTGGATACATTTTTTCCCACCGACAAAGGGCGACTCAAACTCCGGGAACTCGGCCCGTCGCGGGCCCAGTTGATCTATTATGAACGCCCGGACCAGGACGGACCGAAACGGTCGGATTATCATCTTTTTGAGACGGACGATCCCGTTAATTTGAAAACCACTCTTTCTCTCGCCCTAGGCGAACGAGGTGTCGTCCGGAAGACTCGATATCTTTATCTTGTCGGCCAAACCCGCGTGCATCTCGACGATGTGGAGGGGCTGGGTCAATTCATGGAACTGGAAGTTGTCCTGAATCCTCAACAGTCCGATGCAGAGGGGCAGGCGATTGCCGAAGATTTGATGTACAAACTTGGGATTGAAAAAGGCGACCTTTTAGAAGGGGCCTATATGGATTTAATGGAAAACAAATAGAGCAATAATACCGTGAGAGAGCGTTCTTACCTGACGCGATAACAAGATTCGAAAGGGATCTCATGCCTAAAATTAAAAGTATCAATCATGTTGCGATAGTCGTAGAAGACATGGATCAATCACTTAACTTCTGGCGCGATGCTTTGGGAATCGAGCTGCGTGAAGTGCGCGACGTTCCCGCCGAGAAATCGCAAGTCGCCTTCCTGCCCCTGGACGGTTCGGAAGTGGAATTGGTCAAGCCCACATCGGATGATTCGGGAATTGCAAAGTATCTGGCGAAACGTGGAGAGGGACTGCACCACCTTTGCCTCGAAGTCGATGATATTGAAGGAATGTTGGCTCAGCTGAAGGCGAAGGGCATTCGCCTGATCAATGATGAACCACGCCAGGCCCCTGATGGTAAGCGCTATGCTTTTGTTCATCCCGAATCCACGAGTGGGGTGTTGGTTGAGCTTTATCAGCTTTAACTATATGTTGACTTCGGGTTTGTATATTTTTAATAACAGAATAAGAATCAAGGATTTTGTTAAATATCTGCGGAGATCATTACAACCGTGCCATGTTTGAAAAGATTGAAGTCCTATTAAACGGCGAATGTGGCCTCGATCCACAAAAGCCCATCGTGGTTGGCGTTTCAGGTGGACCGGACAGCCTTTGCCTTATGGATATTCTTCATCAGGCTGGTTATTCAGTCGTAATCGCCCATTTCAATCATAAGCTGCGTCCTGAAGCAGATGTTGAGGCCAGGGCTGTCGAAGAAATTGCCCGAAAATTCAGCGTTCCTTTTGTGGTGGCTAGTGAGGATGTAAATCTTCACGCACAAAACGAAAAACTTTCCATTGAGGAGGCGGCGCGGATCCTTCGTTACAGTTTCCTTTTCGCCCAGGCCCACGATTTTAATGCCCAGGCTGTTGCAGTTGGCCATACTGCTGACGATCAGGTAGAGACCGTATTGATGCATTTCCTGCGCGGGGCCGGTTTGAACGGTCTCAAAGGCATGTCATACCGCGCACAACTTTCGATATTCGATATGGAAATCCCCGTTGTCCGGCCTTTACTGGACACCTGGCGCACAGAGACTGTGGCGTATTGCACATCCCATAATCTCGTTCCTCATTATGATCCCAGCAATGACTTGCCTGTCTTTCTCCGGAACCGCGTGCGGAATACATTGATCCCTACACTTGAAACCTACAATCCACGATTTCGTGAGGCAGTCTGGCGTTCTGCTCAAACGATCTCCTACGATCAGGCTTTGTTGAGTGATGCGCTGGCAGCCTGGTGGAAACAATCCGTCCTCCAACAAACCGAGGATTATGTGAAACTGGATCTGGACTTCCTTTCGAGGCAAACCATAGGCCTCCAAAGGCAATTGGTCCGCCGCGCCGTTGAACGTCTGCTACCTTCACAGGAAATAGTCTATTCTGTCCTTGAGAGCGCCTCGGCTTTTATAGCGGATCCCAGTCAGGTTCGGATAGATTTGATCGGGGGCTTGGTCCTTTTCCGTGAGGCTAACGCGCTTTATTTAGCTCAATCGGAAGCTGAACTGCCGCTTGACCTCTGGCCGCAAATGCCTAAAGGGATGGATTCGATTCAAATTTCGTTGCCTGCTCAAGTGTCCCTCTCCGATAACTGGCAGTTCTCATCTGAAAAATGGGAGCCTGCGGAAACAGCCTGGGAAAGGTCTTCCAATAATGAAGACCGCTTCCGAGTTTGGTTGGATGCAGATAATCTATCAGATAAACTGGAATTACGAATAAGACGTCCCGGTGACCAGTTCGAGCCGCTGGGATTGGAAGGTCATTCACAAAAATTATCGGACTTTTTCACAAATGTAAAATTGCCTCGACGGGCGCGGGCGCGCTGGCCATTGTTATGTTCGGGGGATACGGTTATATGGGTGCCCGGCTATCGCCCCACCGAAAGATTTAAATTGAAGGAGGTCTCGAGTAACATTATTTATTTCTCGCTTACATGTCGAACGGAAAAGACTGAAATATAAAAAAGCCGCTCTCGTAATCAGAGGGCGGCTTCGTTATTAAGTGGCTTCGCTTAGCTGACGCAATTTGAGGTGGATCTCGCGCCACTGGATCTTTGAGATCCCCATTTTCTGACGAACATTATCCGCATCCAACCCTGACTGAAAGTCGCGCAGAACGCAGGTCCAGCGGCACATGTCGAAAGAGAGATGTTTTTTCAATCCCGCTTCGTCGCCCACGTCTTCCAGCAGATATTCAAGCCGGCGCGGCGACCAAGGGAAGAGTTGATCAACGGGCTGGTATTGTTCGAGATATTCCTTGTACACTGCAAGCCAATCCTCAGGAAGATCGAGCTTACGTTCCTTATAGCGGTTGGCAGGGCTGGCGTAACGGATGAACACTTGCGCGCCACCGGGCTTATCAAGATCAATATGGTTGAGATGGATGCCGAGGCATTCGCTCTTCTTAATACCCGTGGAAAGCAGTAGGTATAACAGAGTGAAGGGTCGGGCATCGGGCTTTGGGTCGCGGCGATGACGATCAGCGGCAGCCAGCACCAGGTCCACTTCTGCTTCATCCAAAACCTGCGGCAGCGGGCTGATGGCTGAGCGCTGCAGGACCTTTTCAGCCGGGTCGACCATCAAAACACCGTATTGATTCAGCCAGCGAAAAAGGGATTTGGTCGAGGTTATCCGGCGTGCCAGTGTTTTTGGACTGCAGGGAATATCGCGCTCTTTTTCCATCCATTCAAAAAAGCGATT
>CAZPCR010000094.1:0-9136 GCA_964585035.1 uncultured Anaerolineaceae bacterium | reverse complement strand
GGATGATTTCGTGTCCGGCCTGCTGGGCGGTACGGCCGGCACCAGCTACGGCGAGTGCAACAGCCTGATGGCGATCACGCGCAACTATTCCGTCCCAGTCCTGATGGCCGCCGGGGTCATTGCCCTCCTGCTGGGCTTTGTCGGGAAACTGGCGGCCCTGGTGAACACCCTGCCGGTGGCCGTGCAGGGCGGACTGGGCATCTACCTGTTCGGGATCATCGGCATGCAGGGTATAGCCCTCATCCAGTCCGAGAAGGTTAACCTGTTCGATCCCAAGAACCTGGCGATCGGCGCGATCATCCTGATAACCGGTATTGGTGGCAACCTGGCCCTGCCAAATGGTCTGTTCCCGTTCGTGATCCCTGTCGTTTTCCCCTCCGGCATCCCGGCCATTGTCTTCGCCGCGATACTGGGTATCCTTATCAACCTGATCTTTGTAGTGTTCAAGACTGGAGAGTAGGCGATAACGTCATTAGGTGAGGGGCCAGGTTGCGAAAGGAACTCGGTCCCTTTTCATGCGCGAATGACTATAATGAAATCATCCTTTCTTTAATAAGATCTTCAATTTCCTATGCTAAAACTCCCCGGCCTCGTTGATCCTCACGTACACCTGCGCGAACCCGGTGCCACCCACAAGGAAGATTGGGACACCGGCACCAGTGCTGCGTTGGCAGGCGGATTCACAATGGTGCTGGCCATGCCCAACACCAAACCGCCGATCTTCGATGCGGAAACCCTTGCCCTGGCTCTCGATGCTGCTGCTCATAAAGCGCGCTGTGACTACGCTCAATATCTTGGCGCAGGTCCTGATAATTCGCAAAAGGTTGCGGATCTGGCGGATAGTGCCGCAGCTCTTAAAATGTATCTGGATGTGACCTTCGGCCAATTGCGCCTCGATGACATGACGCTCTGGGAGCCTCATTTTCAAAAGTATCCTAAGAAATATCCTATCGTCGTGCATGCCGAGAGCAGGAGCATGGCCGCTGCGCTTTTATTTTCCATCCTCTATGATCGGCCCGTTCACATTGCGCATATCTCGTTGAAAGAGGAAGTTTTGCTCATCAAAGCCGCCAAGGAAAAGGGGATCAAAGTAACCTGTGAAGTTTGTCCTCATCATCTCTTTTTATCGAAAGACGATATCCCTGCCATTTCTCACGGTCACCCCGGCCGCGGTGAAGTGCGTCCGAGGCTCGCCACAAAGGAGGATGTTGATGCCTTGTGGGAAAACCTGGACGTGATTGATTGCTTTGCCACCGACCATGCCCCGCACATCCTGGAAGAAAAAGATTCGGACAATCCTCCACCCGGTTTTCCTGGTCTTGAAACTGCGTTGCCTCTGCTTCTCACTGCCGTATCAGTATCTCGTCTCACGATACACGACCTCATAGCCCGCATGCATACCAATCCCAGGAAGATCTTCAATCTTCCCGAACAGCCCGAAACCTGGGTCGAAGTGGACGAGAATGCCGGGTATGAGATCAAAGCTGCAGACCAGTTCACGCGCTGCGGCTGGACTCCCTTCGAGGGCTGGAAGGTGAAGGGCCGCGTCTTGCGCGTTGTCCTGCGTGGCCGCGAAGCCTATCGCGACGGGCAGATCCTGGTTGAGGCAGGGTATGGGATAAATGTGAGAGGCTAATGCTATGGAAAATTTTATTGAGGTAAAACTTGAAATTTTTGTTCCACAGGAATATGCTTTGCAGATACGTGACGAGCTGGCAAAGATCGGTGTGGGGCGGATTGGGAATTACGATCACTGTGTTGCAATCTATCCCGTGCAGGGTTCCTTCCGTCCGTTGCCGGGCGCAGATCCATTTGAAGGCGAGATCGGAAAGATCAGCGAGGGCACCGAGTATAAAATCGAAGTTAATTGCAGGCGCGAACTGGTCGAGGAAGCCCTACTGTTGATCAGAAAAATCCACCCCTATGAGGAGCCCTTGATCAATATCTTCCCCCTGGCAAATCACCTTTTCGATATGAGCAGGAAAAATGGGAATTAGGGATCGTAAATCGTCAATTGTTCACGCAGTACCTGATCTCTATTTCCGAATACCAATCAACCAATTTACCAACTTACCAATCTACTAATCCCCCAAGGAGACCCATATGCCCACTCAATCTTCATCCCCTCATCTTCCCTTCGGCGAGAACAAGAACGCCGACTGGTATGGCAAGGATATTCTTTCCGTCAAGCAGTTCAATCGGTCCGATTTGCAATACGTCTTCGGAGTGGCGCATGAGATGCGCGGCATGGTCGAGCGTATCGGCACTTTCGACCTTCTGAAAGGGAAGATCCTCGCGAATCTCTTCTATGAACCTTCCACGCGTACCTCGTCCTCTTTCACCGCATCCATGGAGCGGCTGGGCGGCTCGGTCATCCCGATCAACGAGGTGAAATATTCGTCGGTATCGAAGGGCGAGAGCCTGCCGGATACGATCCGCACGCTTGAATGTTATGCGGACGTGATCGTGCTGCGCCATCCCGAAACCGGATCTGCAGCCATCGCTGCCAAAGCAGCACGCAAACCCATTATTAATGCCGGTGACGGTGTTGGCGAGCATCCCACGCAGGCCTTGCTTGATACATTCACTATCATGGAAGAGCTTGGCCGGCTCGATAATCTCACCGTCACGATGCTCGGCGACCTCAAGTATGGTCGCACCGTCCATTCGCTGGCGCGCCTGCTCTCGCAGTTCAATGGCATCAAATTGAATTACGTCTCGCCTGATATATTGAAGATGCCTAAGGAAGTGATGGACGAAGTGGCGGAGAAGAAAGTGCCGCAAGCCGAGTTCAACTCGCTTGAGAAAGTTCTGCCTCAGACCGACGTGCTTTATGTGACCCGCGTCCAGAAAGAGCGCTTCGAAGACCCTGCCGATTATGAAAAGGTAAAGGGTGCCTACGTGATCGATCCGCCCACCATGAAATCAGCAAAGAAGGATATGATCGTCATGCACCCCCTGCCGCGCGTCGGTGAGATCAGTCCGGATTTCGACGATGACCCGCGCGCCGCCTACTTCCGTCAGATGGAATATGGGTTGTATGTGAGAATGGCCCTACTCGCCATGGTACTTGGCAAAGCCTAGCCTCAGATTAACCTGATACCTGCATACATGGAAACTTTCTTCTCTTTCCTCGAAAAACGAGTTGACGACTGCTCCTCGCTTTTGTGCGTTGGGCTTGACCCGCACATGGATGATCTTAAGGAACCCACCGCCGCCTCGGCTCTGGATTTTTGCTTGCGTCTTATAAAGGCGACGGCTCCTTACGCAGCAGCATTCAAGCCCAACGCCGCCTTCTTCGAAGTCTTCGGTGCGGAGGGGTGGACGGCCCTCAGACAGGTTATCGACGCCATTCAGGAAGAATCAAACCGTCTCGGTTCTCATATCCCCGTCATTCTCGATGCCAAGCGCGGCGATATCGCCTCAACTGCCGAAGCCTATGCCATGTCCGCCTTCGGGAAGTTGGGTGCAGACTGCATTACACTTTCGCCTTATCTCGGCAAAGACTCGATTGAGCCATTTATCGGCAACCCTGTAAAAGGTGTGTTCCTGTTATGCCGCACCTCCAATCCCGGGGCGGCCGATCTGCAGGACTTGCTATTGGATGGTGGGCGGTACAAGGTGGATGGTGCAACGCGATCCTTGGTTCGAGGGCCTATACCGATCCCACTGTATGAGTATGTCGCCAGCCTTGCCAAACAATGGAATACACAGAATAACATCGGCCTGGTAGTTGGTGCCACCAACATCGATGCACTGACCCGCGTCCGTGAAACGGCTCCCGATCTATGGTTCCTCGTCCCCGGTGTTGGCACGCAAGGTGGGGAACTGGAAGCTGCCATGCAGGCTGGGCTTCGCAAGGATGGTAAAGGCGCGCTGATCAACATTTCGCGTTCGATCTCGCGTAGTGCCGACCCTCGTAAGGCAACTGCGGAACTACGCGACAGGATGTTGGAAATCCGGGATTCGAAGACGCGGGCCGCTAAAGGGTTGCATGCCGCCGAAGCGCGATCCATGGTTATCGATTCGCGAGTTGTATCCACACTCGCTGACGGCCTGCTTTCTGCCGGTTGTATCAAATTTGGAGAATTTACTCTTAAGTCGGGACTGAAATCCCCCATTTATATTGACCTGCGCCAGATTATCACTTACCCGGAACTGTTGGGGCAGGTCGCCGCGGCCTATTTGCCTTTGCTCAAGGAGCTAAAGTTTGACCGCCTGGCCGCTCTGCCCTATGCTGCCATCCCGATTGCCACAGCCATTTCATTGCAGGGGAACTATCCGCTGATCTACCCGCGCAAGGAGGTCAAAGCCTACGGGACGAAGGCCGAGATTGAAGGCGAATATCACGCTGGTGAGACCGTCGTTGTGATTGATGACCTTGCCACTACAGGGGGTAGTAAATTTGAAGCGATTGAGAAGCTCACCTCTGCCGGGCTTAAGGTGAAGGATGTGGTTGTTTTAGTGGATAGACAGTCTGGTGCGAAGGAGTCGCTCGCAGAAGCGGGATATGGTCTTTATGCAGTGCTGACGATTACCAGATTATTGGATTATTGGGAGAAGATGGGTTTGGTTAATAAGGATAAAATTCAGGAAACAAGGGATTTCTTGAAAAAAGGATAAGAAAATAATTGATTACTAACCGTTTAGATAAAAAACCAAAGCATAATAAGCTGATCCTTCCGGGTATTATTCTTGCCTGCATCCCTGCTGTTGCAGTACCGGTTACGATCGCTTTTCCATCCACGCAGGTTTATTTGTTATATTTGTTGCCGTTCGGGATTCTGTCGGCCGTTTTAGCACGAATCGCTTTATACCAAATTAAGCGCGGAATTGGCACGCGTCAGGAACGCAACTTGGCCCTCATCACCTATTTTCTCGGCCTTTCACCCGTGTTATATTTCTGTGGCGTATTTACCTATTCCCTTCATTATCCGTGATCATGGAAAGGGCAGCCGTGCCTAAAAAACAAACTTTTACCGGTCGTATCCAAAACGCAGGCGGTGGCGGCGCGTTCGTTGAAATTCCTTTTGACGTGGAAGAAGCCTTTGGCTCCAAGCGTCCCAAGGTCAAAGCTCTTATCGAAGGCGTCCCTTATCGCGGCACACTGGTGCGGATGGGCAGTGAACATCACATGCTTCTCATTCTCAAAGGCATCCGTGAGCAGATTGGAAAGACCTTCGGCGACGAAGTAAGGATTATTGTGGAAGCCGATACCGAGCCGCGCGCGGTGGAAGTGCCGCCAGACCTGATGAAGGAATTTAGGAAGAATAAAGATGCTAAGGCGATCTTTGATAAATTGGCCTATACTCATCGCAAAGAATATATCCGCTGGATCGAGGAAGCCAAACGTCCAGAGACCCGCGCCACCCGTGTTGTTAAAACAATTGAGATGTTGAAGAAGGGGCAGCGTTCGATCTAACCCTTCGGGCAAGGTGGCGTTAAGCCGACCGAGCGTCAAGCGAGGGCTGGCAACTTCGGCGATATGAATCGCCGAAGCATATTAATCTTCGAAGTATGGGTGTCCGTAACAGGTGCAGGTGTTCTTCCACCTCGCCGAAGCCTACGATATATATCGTCGAAGCAACCTTAAACATTAAACTTTCAACTCTTTCCATGTATCCCTTCTTTCGCTCCTACCTCTTTCGCCTCGATCCTGAAACCGCGCATACGCTTACACTTAATCTCTTGCGTGTTACCGCGGCAATCCCTCCTTTAAATTGGATCGTTTCCCTAAGCTTAAGATCGCCGTCCAAACCCGTTACCGCTTTTGGATTGACATTCAAGAATCCGGTTGGCTTGGCTGCCGGGTATGACAAGGACGCCGTCGCATTGCGCGGGCTGGCCGCGCTTGGCTTCAGTCATCTCGAGGTCGGCACGGTCACTCCTCTGCCTCAGCCTGGTAACCCGCGGCCGCGTCTGTTCCGCCTCGCCGAAGACGAAGCAGTCATCAACCGCATGGGGTTTCCAGGCCGCGGGTCTGAATTTGTCCAAAAGCGGCTCAACATCAATCTCCGCTCCGGCTGGGTCGAACGTTTTATTGGGTTTGCCCCTCGCCGTCCCATCCGCCGGTCGTATCCGTTGGGTCGGGGAACCTCCACACGCCTTGGTATAAATATCGGCAGGAATAAAAATACTTCTAACGAACAGGCCGTCTTTGATTATCTCGAATTGCTGCAGAACTTCGCTCCCTTTGCAGATTACCTCACGATCAACGTCAGTTCACCTAATACGGTTGGCCTTCGTGAACTCCAGGGACGCGCTGCTTTGGAAGCCCTCTTAACTCAGCTTCATGCGCAGCGCCTGCTCGAACAAAAGAAATTGGAGAAGCGCATTCCGCTTCTGGTAAAGCTTGCGCCCGATCTCTCTGACCGCGAGTTGGATGACGCTGTGGACGTGATCCTGGGTACGCACATGGACGGTATCATTGCCACGAACACCACCCTGGATCGTCCCGGATTGCAGTCGCAGTATAGGAGTGAAAGCGGGGGGTTGAGCGGCGGCCCGTTAAGAGAGCGGAGCGAGACGGTTTTGCAGAAAGTTGTTCAGCATGTGAAAGGCGAGATTCCTGTTATCAGCGTTGGCGGCATAATGACCCGCGACGATGCGAGGCGCAGGTTCGACATGGGTGCAACCCTAATCCAGCTTTATACGGGCCTTGTCTACCGCGGCCCGGGGCTGGTTAAGGAGATTGTTAGAGATTTGTAGGTATTGTCGGGCGTCAGGGGGTCCTGATGGGATGGCTTCCACTTTTTATGGTATGATGTCGCGCCATACGGAATGGATATAGGTATACTATGGATGAAAAAATAACGATTATCGAAGGCCCGCCGCCCATCTTTGAACAGGTAAACGACGGCTGGGCGATGGGGCTGAACGAAAGCCCCCATATCCTTGTCCCTGCCCTTACGCGGCTGCGGACTTTCAATGGGAACGCCTTGGTGGAGCGTTGCCATCGTGCATGGAATAATAAGGAGCATATCCACCTCATCTATCGTAACGACATGGGCCTCGAGCAGACCGCGCCCATCCTGGCTGCCCGAAATATCACAACACCTGATGGAAATGTGTTGCTGCTGTGGGTTTGCCTTGATCGCGACCATGTCGAATACGAATTCGATGATAGCGACGATGAAAGTACCGACAACGATTTGAATTGAACGAAAAGACCGGGCACATAGCCCGGTCTTTTCGTTTTAAAAGTTGTCATTCTCTCCCGAAATTGATGGAAGATGACTTTACTCATTTCATTCTCAATATGACAGCGATATTCTGTCATATGGGGTTTATATCCCATCCAATATCTTTTATCGAATATCTAATCCCGCATATCGGGAATCAAAGTTTGGTAAAATACCCGAGTAATGCACAATAATCCCACACACTATTCTCAAATATCTAATATTGAATCTCTGATCTCTTATGGAATTTGAACCTGTCATTGGCCTCGAAGTTCACGCCGAACTTATTACGAAATCGAAAATGTTTTGCTCTTGCGCAGTGGAGGATAACACTCTGGCCGCGCCGAACATCGCGGTCTGTCCCATCTGTTCAGGCATGCCCGGCACGCTGCCCGTCGTGAATCGCACGGCAGTCGAGATTGCCATCCGCGTCGCGCTTGCGCTCGAATGTACTGTCAACCCTACCAGCATCTTTGCCCGCAAGAACTACTTTTATCCCGACCTGCCCAAGGGCTATCAGATCTCTCAATATGAGGATCCGCTGGCGGTGAACGGCAAATTAGCTATTCAGACCTCTGAAGGTGCACAGGTCATCCGCGTTCGCCGCGTGCACCTGGAAGAAGATACCGGCAAACTGACTCACGTGGAACGCGATGGGAAGTCCTACTCGCTTGTTGACTTGAACCGCGCTGGCGTGCCCCTGCTTGAAATTGTCTCTGAACCCGATATCCATTCTGCCGAAGCCGCCCGCGCCTACGGCGAAGCCCTGCGTGCCGTCTTGCGCTATCTAGGTGCTAATACCGGTGATATGGAGAAGGGTGTCATACGTTTTGAAGCGAACATCTCCGTGCGGCCTAAAGGGACGACGGAACTGGGTATTCGCACCGAAGTTAAGAATTTGAACTCCTTCCGTGCCATGGACCGCGCCATCGTATATGAGATCGAACGGCAGAGTAAGATTTTGTCTGAAGGTGGAAAGGTCGATCAGGAAACTCTCGGTTGGTCGGAGGCGCGTGGCGCCACTTATTCCCAGCGCAGCAAAGAGGATGCCCACGATTATCGCTACTTCCCCGAACCCGATCTGCCTCCGCTGGTCCTCGAGGATGGTTGGGTTGATCATCTTTCGAAAGGCCTGCCCGAGCTGCCAAATGCCAGGCTGGTTCGCTTCATGCATCAATATGGACTTAACGAGAACAACGCTTGGCGTCTCACGACGGACCGCGAGCTGGCGGATTATTTTGAACAGGCTGTTGATCCAAAGTCGCAAAACGTCGCCGCAGATGCAAAATTGATTTCCAATTGGATTCTCGGCGATCTTTTCTCCTTGATGAATAATGCCGGGATCACGATTGATGAGTTGAAGGTCGTCCCTCACGAATTGGCCGGGTTGGTGAAGATGGTTTCCGATGGTCAGATCAATCAGTTGAGCGCAAAAGAAGTGTTGTTCGAGATGTTTTCATCGGGTAGGTCCGCATCGGATATTGTGGATGCTCGCGGTCTCAAGCAGGTCTCTGATGAATCCTTCATCTCAGACTTGGTTAGACAAGCTTTGAATGAAAATCCAAAGGAAGTCGCCAGCTATAAGGCTGGTAAAGTAGGGATCGCAAACTTCTTGTTCGGACAAGTTATGAAGAAAGCCGCTGGGAAAGCCAATCCTCAAGTTGTGCGGGCCGAGTTGGAACGACAATTATTAGGGTCTACTCATACGTCTTGATAAACTCCCGGCTGGAAGCGTGGGGCATAAGATTTAGTAGGTATAATTATTACAATAGTGCAAGGTGTATGCACGAACGTACACAAAGGACATGTACTATATGTGATACCTTTCATATTGACGGGGGTTAATAACTCGTGTAACGTTAAGCTTATAACTGATCTTGGATTTTATTGATATGAACTTTTTGTGCTGTAATGGTCCGTTCACAAGCGGGCACCCGTCCGGGGTGCCCGCTTAA
>CAZPCR010000093.1:0-9149 GCA_964585035.1 uncultured Anaerolineaceae bacterium | reverse complement strand
GGCGCACTCAAGTGGAGCGGCACCCGTGTGGACCTGATCTTCGGTTCGAACTCCGAACTGCGGGCACTGGCGGAGGTCTATGCATGCGACGACTCACAGGAAAAGTTCCTGGACGACTTTGTAGCTGCGTGGGACAAAGTCATGAACCTTGATCGTTTCGACCTGGCCTGACCGCAGTATAAACGTCTTCGAAGGGGGTAGAAAAAAGGTAAGCTAACAACCGGTTCAGCAGCGGCAAAATGCCTTCTGCTGAACCGGAATTTTTTGGATATACTAAAAAATACATACGCTAGTCAGGAGGCATAAACCATATGAAAATAACCCACCTAAATCCCGACGAATTACATAAGAATCCTGCTTTCTCGCAAGCTGTTGTAGCTGAGGGCGGTAAAACCATCTACATTGGCGGCCAAAACGGAATCTTACCAGACGGTACCATGGCCGGCGACACACTAGCTGCGCAAACCGAGCAAGCCTACAAGAATATCCTTGAGATACTAAAAACTGTGCATGCCTCGCAGGAAAACGTCGTAAAGCAATCCATTTTTGTGGTTAAAGGACAGGACATCCGAGAAGGCTTTGCCGCTACTCAAAAAGCGTGGGGGAATTTCCCCACAGCTATCACCTTTGCCTTTGTTGAAAGTCTTGGCGTTCCCGGGGCATTAGTAGAGATTGAAGCCATTGCTGTAGTAGACGCTTGATTGTTTGGCCGGCGTCGCTCAAACGACAGCGACCTAACAGAAACAGAATGACTGGACATTTACATGATGTCGGGGGATATTCGCCGGCCGCAGCATAAACGTCTTCGAGGACTGCTGAAAGGGCGGCGAAAAAATGATCAACTAACAACCGGTTCAGCAGAAGGCAATATGCCTTCTGCTGAACCGGATTTTTTTGGGAGGGGCTTACGCCAGCGTGACGGTACGCGTATTTCACCATGGAAGATAAACCTGAGCCAATGCGCCTGACAAAAACATGCAGTATAAAGTAATCGACGATCCGCACTAACGCGGGACACGTTCTTTTATATTCCATTGGCCGTCACCCACAAGCGAACGCGAACCAAAAACCTTTATTTTGACTACAAACACAGTAGATTTGATGAAGTCTGTTCCTCTTTTTCAGCATAAGATTGTCTCAAGAAAAGGAGAAACATGAAAATTGTACTTACAGGTTCTTTAGGGCATATAGGCAGGCCACTGACAGAGAAATTGGTCGAAAAAGGTCATTCGGTTACGGTGATCAGCAGTAACCCTGAAAAGCAAAAGGATATCGAGGCACTGGGCGCTACGGCTGCCATTGGTAAATTGCAAGACGCCGATTTCCTTACGGCCACTTTTACAGGCGCAGATGTAGTCTATTGCATGCTCGTAGGCTTCTTTAATGCCAACATTGATATAAAGACTTTTGCTGAAAACATCGCCAACAATTATGTGCAAGCCATCCGGCAATCGGGAATAAAGCGTGTGGTTTATCTCAGCACCATTGGCGCTCATACGGATCAAGACAACGGTCCTCTTGCTCTTCATTACTATGCAGAAAACATTCTAAAAAAACTGCCGTCCGATGTCGGACTTACTTTTATGCGTCCGGTCGGTTTCTACACCAATCTACTGGGCTTTATAAACACCATCAAAACACAGGGCGTCATCGCATCAAATTACGGTGCAGACGATAAAAAGCCGTGGGTCTCTCCCATTGATATTGCGGCGGCTGTTGCGGAAGAAATTACGACCCCGTTCGTTGGCAGAAAGGTTCGCTACGTGACGAGCGAGGAAATCAGCTGCAACGAGATTGCCAGTATTTTAGGCGCAGCCATAGGGAAGCCCGATCTGAAATGGATCATAATTTCCGATGAGCAATTGCTAAACGGGATGATCGCGGCAGGGATGAACCCGCGAATTGCAGCCGGTTTGGTGGAAATGACAAACTCGCACAGCGGGAAATTGTATGAAGATTATTACCTTAACCAGCCGGTTTTAGGAAAAGTAAAGATCAAAGACTTTGCAAAGGAATTTGCCATGGTCTATAATCAAAAACAAGGATCCTAAAAATAATGGCAAATGTAAAACCGTACCGGGTAAAAACAATCAGTGAATTTCATCAGCTCAGAGGGCAGCCCAAACCCGAACATCCGTTGGTCAGCGTGGTAAACCTTGAAACCATTCCGCCTTTGCATATTGATAAACCCCAAAGCGTGGTGCTGGATTTTTATTCCATCTCCATCAAAAGATGTGTGAGCACCAAATTCAAATACGGCCAACAAGAATATGACTTTGACGACGGTGTCATGTTCTTTATGGCTCCCGGCCAGGTTTTCGGCATCGAAGAGGGAACCCATTCGACAGCTAAACGTTCGGGATGGCTATTACTCGTCCATCCCGACTTTTTATGGAACACGCCCTTAGCCAAAACCATCAAACAATACGAATACTTTGATTATTCGGTCAATGAAGCGTTATTCCTTTCAGAAAAAGAAGAGGCGATTATTACAGGCATCCTGCAGAACATCCAACAGGAATATCAATCGAACATTGACAAGTTCAGCCAGGATATCATCATTGCCCAGATCGAACTGCTGCTCACCTATGCCGAAAGGTTCTATCAGCGCCAATTTATCACCAGAAAAATAACCAACCATGCTATTTTGACCCGGCTGGAAGACATCCTCGCGGAATATTTCAACAACGATGATCTGGCGGATAAAGGCTTGCCCACCGTGCAATCCATTGCCGAAGCGTTGAATGTGTCGCCCAATTACCTAAGCGGGCTGCTAAAAGTATTAACGGGACAAAGCACGCAGCAACACATCCACGACAAATTGATCGAAAAGGCAAAGGAGAAACTATCCACGACCGATTTGTCAGTCACTGAAATTGCCTACGAACTGGGGTTTGAACATCCTCAGTCCTTCAGCAAATTATTCAAGACAAAAACAAACCTTTCGCCTTCGGAGTTTCGGCATTCATTCAATTGACGATATCATCACACCGGACTGCCGCCCATGAACAAACACACATACAGAATAGACCAGACGTTTCATAATGGGATCAAAGAGATCCCTTATCATTGAGACGTTGTTCATGACGTATATGCTTCCCCCGACTTAGCAGACTAGAGTCGCTTTTCCTGTTTGGGGGCAAGAAAGGAATTCACCCCACTCCCTGACGGTGCGGTCGCCCTCTGGTGGTAACACCGTGCAGCGTCCTGAAGGCGAGGGGAGTCTTACGCGGTGCGAATCAGATTCGCCTCCTCCTTCTAAATCAGTTATTTGAGCGCAGGAGCTTTTCCAACGAAGCGATCAATGGCGGAATATCTTCCTGGCTGGCTCTCCAGGGAATTTCCTCATCCAGACGGAAATATTCGTGCACAAGGACATTGCGTATGCCCTTCACCTTTTCCAAGGCACTTCAGGATGGCGCACCTGAATCTATTCCAGCATGGCAGAGGCTGCTTCCCCAATGGTCGTGAATTCAAATGCCACCGCATGAATTGTACGCGGATCGTCCAGAAAGGCATCGAAAGACAGGCCTTCCGTGAAATCCCGAATATTCCGGGCACAGGTCAAGATGTCGTCTATTCGTTCCAGCCAAGTTCTATGCGACACGGATCGCCTCTCGCAAAACCTGCTCCTTGAGGCGCGGTTTGAGAAAACGCGGAGTGCCAAGATCAACCTTACAGCCCAGAATGGTTTCCAACCGCTGTTGAAGCCCGATAAACTCGAACAGACCCACCGGACGCTTGAATTCCACGAGGAGGTCGTCATCGCTATCAGCAAGGGCTTCGTCCCTTGCCACGGAGCCAAACAAGGAGAGCAAGGCAACATGATGGCGCTCTGCCAAGTTTACGCTTTGTTCGCGAAGAATGCGAAGCACTTCATTTCGTTTCATGACTCACCTTTGCGCTCCAGCATCGCAAATGAGAGAGAATTTGTCAAACTTAATTCTGAGTATGGACGGGTGGGCTTAGCACCGAGAAATGCGCCTGGTATCTGCGACCACAATATCCCGAAAGGGATGATTATTCGTAAAAGGCTATATGGGGAGAGAAGTTCTTTTCATTACCCAGAACGTTCATCCCCATCTCCACTTTGTGCCTTCCTTGCCATCTTCGATGGTTACGCCGAGGGTCTTCAAGCGGTCGCGGATCAAATCGGATAAGGCCCACAATTTTTGCTTGCGGACTTCATTCCGCACTTCGACGAGCAGATCGATAAAACCATCGGTTTCGCCGGAACCTTTCTTGTCGGCCAGGCGCAAGCCGAATACACCGGTCAACTCATGGAGAGTGTCCTGGGCAGGCTTCAACTGCTCATCTGTCGCACCTGAGTCGCGCGCAGTATTGATGGCTTTGACAAGCTCGAAAAGCACTGCGACCGCACCGGCTGTGTTGAAGTCGTCGTCCATGGCAGAGATGAAGGCCTGGTGAATACTTTCGGCCTGCGTGAGAAGTTCAGCACCAGCTCCAGTTGGGAGTCCTTTTGCGGAAGGCGAGGCGGGTCGAAACCCGGATTTAAGACGGTCAACAGATTTTTCCGCAGCGTCGAGGGTCTCATCATTAAACGTCAAGGGTGCACGATAAGTACCGTTCAACACAAGCATACGCATCACATCGGCATCGCGGCGTGAGAGAAACTCTTTGATGCTGATAATGTTGCCGAGCGACTTCGACATTTTCTCGCCGCCAAGCTGCAACATACCGTTATGGATCCAGTAGCGGGCAAAGGGTTTGCCTGTGTAGGACTCACTTTGGGCGATCTCATTCTCGTGATGCGGGAAGATCAAGTCATTACCACCGCCATGAATGTCGATCTGTTCACCCAGCTCTGCCAAGCTCATGGCGGAGCATTCGATGTGCCAGCCGGGGCGACCCTGTCCCCACGGGCTTTTCCACGAGGGTTCACCAGGCTTGGCGGCCTTCCAGAGTGCAAAGTCCATCGGATGTTCCTTGGCTTCTTCGACCTCGATGCGCGCACCAGCCTGCATATCATCGAGTTTGCGCCCGGAGAGCTTGCCGTAGTCTTTATCTTTTGTGACGCGGAAATAGACATCACCATTGGAAGCCGGATAGGCGAACCCTTTATCGATCAGACCTTTGACCATGGACTCGATCTTGTCCATCGTCTGGGTGGCACGCGGGTTGGATGAAGCCGGCAGGATGTTGAGGTCCTTCAGGTTCTGTGCGTAATCGTCAATATAACGCTGGGCGAGGGTGAACGGATCTTCCTTGAGCTGATTGGCACGATTGATGATCTTATCATCCACATCGGTGTAGTTCATGACGTGCCGCACCTTGAAGCCCCGATATTCAAGATAACGGCGGATGATATCAAAGACCAGGGCCGACATGGCATGACCGACATGCGCGTCATTGTAGACCGTGACGCCGCAGACATACATTTTGACGACGCCGGGCTCGAGGGTTTGGAGTTCTTCTTTTTTTCGAGTGAGTGTGTTGTAGATGCGAATCATATGATACCCTTAGGTTATCCGCTGATTTTGTATTTATTTATTCTTTTGTCCCATGCTTTCAGCCTGGGACAAAAGAATTCGAAAAAAATAGACGTGTGCGGGGCGTGCGCCCCGCACACGTCTATTTTTTCGTAATACTTTACGAAGGGGGCTGTAAAAAGTTACCGGATTTTATTATTATATCTTCATAACCCCAGACGAGGCGTTTATATTCCAAACTTGGAGCGCCAAAATCGATCGAGAGAGAGATATATGCAGATCTAAGTAGTCGTTTGTAAGTCTTTACACTTGTTTTATGCTCCTTCGGGGGCCGGGCCCCCGATGGAGCAATATAGTTATGTTTAATAATTTTCGGCCGGCACCTTAGATTCTCTTTTTGCCGTTGGTGTCTTCGACGCGGCCGAAGATCATACGGCCGGCGGCTGTTTGCAGAACCTTCGTGACGTGCACATCCTTATATTCGCCGATGTAATCCTTGCCGTTCTCGACCACCACCATAGTGCCATCGTCCATGTAACCCACACCCTGGCCGGTCTCCTTGCCTTCCTGGAAAATATTTATGTTGAGGATCTCCCCTGGCAAAACAATGGACTTGACTGCATTGGCCAGCTCGTTAATGTTCAGCACGGTCACGCCCTGTAATTCGGCGATACGGTTTAAATTGTAATCGTTGGTCAACACAGGGCTTTTGAGCTGCTTGCCCAACACCACCAGCTTATCGTCCACTTCGCGAATGCCTTCCACGTCAATGTCGCTCACGCGCACGAGGATGTTCGGCAGCTTCTGAAGCTCAGACAGCACTTCCATGCCGCGCCGTCCGCGCTGACGGCGCAAGCCATCGGGTGAATCGGCGATATATTGCAGCTCGTTCAGGACAAAGCGGGGGATGAGAAGGGTGCCCGGGAGAAAGCCCGTCTTGGCAATATCGGCCACCCGCCCATCGATGATCACACTCGTGTCGAGTAAGATAGTCCGATTGAGGTTCGTCCAAGAGGTACCAGAGCCGCCTTCGCTGTGTCCGCTCAAGGTACCGAAGAGACTCATCAGATCGCCCTGGCGCATGACGAACAGCGATATTCCAAAGTAGCTAAATATAATAACCCCCACGAAGGGCAAAATACTCCCGAAGGGATCAGGCAGGAGCGAAAGGGGGAAGGCCAAGAGTGCGGCGGTCAGCAGCCCTACAACCAGACCCACCAGACCTGCAAAGAGCGTCTCTGCTGCTATACGCCCAAAAAGGGAGCGCATCGCACGTGAGGGGCGGGTGGTAAAGTAAGGCGTAAGAACCAAGCCGGCGAGCGCACCGACCAACCCGACCCCAATTGTGTAACGGACCACTTCTGCTGGGTTGTATTTTGAAAGGTCATGTCCCCAAAAACCACCGGCAATTGCAAGAACAAGCATAAAAAAAATGCGGAGAAAAAATTCAACGCTCATAATAACTCCTATAAATTATAAAGTGCAGGATAATAGTCTAGATAATAGCATGCCTATAGTTACCCGTCAATTACTGCTTCTTACATAAATCTCGAAACTTGCATCCATCATTTACAGGGTAAAAAACAAAAAAATATTTTAAAAAATTATGCAGTACTCTGTAAAAAACCGATCTCACGATGAACCCAGGCAAGTTTTTACCGCTTATTTCCTCGGTTAATAACGAATCTTGTGCCGATCCATGACGGATCAGGCAGCTTCCCAAGGAGAAGTATAATCTAGCACCTATGGCAATCGACCAATTCGGACGCAATATACATTATTTACGCATCAGCCTTACGGACCACTGCAACCTGCGCTGCGTTTACTGCATGCCTGAGGACCAAACCTTTCGCCCCAACCCGGAAATGATGCAGGACGACGAACTGACATTATTGACGCGCCTGTTCGCGAGCCTGGGATTCGACAAGATCAGGTTGACCGGAGGAGAACCAACAGTGCGCGCTCATATCGTGGACGTGGTGCGGAGCATGGCTTCGACGGAAGGCATCCGCTCCGTGTCGATGACGACGAACGGCGTACTGCTCAAAAAACTGGCGCAACCTCTGGCAGAAGCCGGTCTTCAGCGGGTTAACATCAGCGTGGATACGCTCAATGCCGAGAAATTCAAGCGCCTAACGCGTTGGGGTAAACTGGAGGACGTATGGGAAGGCGTGCTGGCTGCCGAAAAAGCCGGCCTAACCCCGATCAAGCTCAACGCGGTGGTGGTCAAGGGCTACAATGAGGAGGATGTCGTCGACCTGGCGCGTCTTACGCTCAACCACCCCTGGCAGATGCGCTTCATCGAAATGATGCCTTTTGGAGGTGTCACCGACGTGCAAACCGGCCAGATCATTACCGCGGCGCAGATCCAGGAGCGCATCCAACTTGAGCTTGGGCCGATGGAACCATCCAATAACGGCAACCTTGACGGAGAAGCGCGCATCTTTCACCTGCCGGGTGCACAGGGTGACATTGGTTTTATTTCCTCAGTTACGAGTCCGTTCTGCGATTCGTGCACGCGCGCCCGCCTGACAGCCGATGGGCGTTTGCGGCTGTGTCTCTTACGTGAAAACGAAGTGGACCTGCTTAAACCGCTGCGCGCCGGCGCGACTTTGGAAGACCTACGCAAGGTGATCCTGGATGGAATATGGTTCAAACCCTGGGGACACGGTTTGGCAGAAGGTGTTATACCGCTCAACCGCGTGATGAATGAGATCGGCGGATAAAATTCATTATAAGTTGAAGGTTAGGCCTTCCGCGCGACCCGTAACCAATTTACCGACCTAAAAATTTTGGACAATCAATTTTTCAACTCACCATGTTAAAAGCCATCTTTTTCGACCTGGACGGCACGCTCCGTCACAACCTCCCCTCTGGCGGGGAGTTTTTTGCGGACGCCATCACCCATTTTGGGGTACCGCTCAGCAGCGAAAACCGCCTGCTGGGTTTCCGCTGGGAACATTTTTACTGGGCGAGCTCCCTCGATTTGAAAGCCGATAAGCAGAAATATAATGAAGAGAACGGGGATTTTTGGCGTCATTACGCCAAGCGCCAATTGACAGCCTTTGGTATCTCGACCGCCCAGGCGGCAGAACTTGGTCCGAAAATTTCAAAATATATGGAAGAATTTTACCGGCCTCAAAGCATCGTACCGGAAGACGTAATGAGGGTTTTGCCAACCTTGCGAGAAAGGGGTTATAAGCTGGCCGTGATCTCCAACCGGGACCTGCCGTTCCAGGAGGAGATCGAAACGCTTGGCCTGGCACCGTTTTTCGACCTGGTCATGGCCGGGGGCGAAGTCAACGCCTGGAAACCGGAGCCTGATATTTTCCTGCACGCTTGCCGACGCCTGGAGGTTACTCCCGCCGAATCCATTTACGTCGGCGACAATTATTTCGCCGATGCGGTAGGTGCGCGCAATGCGGGACTGCAGCCGGTGCTTTACGACCCGCGCGGCATCTTCCCGGATGCAGGCTGCCCGACGATCAAGTCGTTCGACGAATTGCCAGGGGTTTTACACTCTCTGAATTAATCCTTGGAGGTGAATGAACATTTTGTAGCTCACAAGGACCTCACCCCAGCTACCCTGCGGAATCCACTTAAAGCAAGAACGGGGACTTGTGCTTCGCGATCCCCTAAAGGGGATGGAGAGAATTCCGAAAAAAAGATATGGCACAGGGCGTACGCCCTGTGCCATAT
>CAZPCR010000092.1:0-9183 GCA_964585035.1 uncultured Anaerolineaceae bacterium | reverse complement strand
GAAGGCGCAGAAGCAGAAGTGCCAAGAAAAAGAATTTCAAACAAATTGGATCCTTCATCACCGCGGCGGCGACTTTGCGAAAGTGGTTTTCAGATCACAGGTTGCAACCTTCAAACCTGGGCGTCTAACCCCGGTGGGCAGCCGTCATTGCCACATAGTTACTCAAGAATGTCGGTCAATTGTACCTTAAAGAAAACAGACCATTTGTGCTATAATCTTTTTGCGTTTTCGACTTACTACTATCTACCCTCTATACTCCATTCCCTGTTTAATCATGCCCCTCTTTAAACCTTCTTCCCCTTCCAGGAAAAGTAATAAACCCCAGGGGAGAACTATGGCTTCGAAGGGCCAAACCAAAGGTCGGGGGCATTCCAACTCTGGATCCCAAAAGCTGGCTCAACCCTCCCCCTCCTTCTGGGAGAGCCTCTCGGCCGAACGCAGGCTCGATGTGACCGGTGTTATTCTGGCGATTCTGGGCATCCTCATCCTGCTTACGCTCTTTGCTTCATCACGTTCTGCGATCACGGGCGGTGTCATTCATCTTCTTGGTCAATTGGTGGGATGGGGTGTATACGTCTTGCCGGTTGGCCTGATTATCTTTGGCCTGTGGTTGATCCTGCGCAAGATCGAACGCATCCCGCCGCTCTCCGTTGAACGAGCGGTCGGCAGCGTCTTGCTTTTTCTCTGGCTATTAACTTCTTTGCATTCCCTCATTGCCGCACCCGAAATGGCGCTGATCGCTGCACAGGACGGGGCAGGTGGCGGTTACGTGGGCAGCCTCTTCGAACGTGTATTGTGGTTCGGTCTCGGGGGATGGGGTCTCGTGATCGTTCTGATCGCCTGGATGTTGATCGCGCTTACCATGATCCTGGATGTGACCATTGAAGACCTGTTCCGTTGGGTCGGCCCTTTGACAATGCGCCTTACCCGCCAGGGAGGTTTCGTTCAGGTTCTGCTTGCGAAGATAACCCGTCATCCTCTTACGGTCCAGCGCGGATCCGAAGCCAACGCACAAACCAATGGCTATACTCCTCTCGAACAGAAAATCGCTGTGCCCGAGCCCCTGTCCCTGGGGGCGGATACGGCGTCAGGCATACCAACCGTCACGGTTGCCCCAAGCGTACCTGTCATTCAATGGGTGCTGCCGGAGATCGCGGATATCCTGGATGCAGGTAGCGCCCCGGCAGAGAACGAAGACTTCATCAAACAGCGCGCACATTTGATCGAGGAAACGCTGGCCTCTTTTGGCGCACCCGCGCAGGTCGTGGAGATCAGCCGCGGGCCCACGATCACACAGTTCGGCGTGGAGCCGCTATTTGTCGAGACCCGTAGTGGCAGGACGCGTGTACGCGTCAGCAAGATCGCCTCGCTTGCAGATGACCTTGCGCTGGCCCTGGCCGCGCCGCGCATCCGCATCCAGGCACCTGTTCCGGGGCATAGCTATGTGGGTATCGAGGTGCCGAACGATGAGATGGCGCTGGTGGCCTTGCGCGATATTCTGGAAAGCGACACCTTCCAGCATAGTAAGACCTCCCTGCGTTTTGCTCTCGGCGAAGATGTAGCCGGGCATCCGATCACGGCCAACCTCGAAGCCATGCCCCATATGTTGATTGCTGGCACCACCGGCTCGGGCAAGTCGGTGTGTGTGAATGCCATCCTTACCTCGTTTCTGCTCAACAACACACCCGATGATTTGAGGTTGGTGCTGGTCGACCCGAAGCGGGTCGAGCTCACCGGGTACAACGGCATCCCGCATCTGCTTTCGCCGGTGGTGGTCGAAATGGAACGCGTGATTGGCGCGCTGCAGTGGATGACGCGTGAAATGGATAAGCGGTATCATGAGTTTGCCAAATATGGGGCACGCAATATTACCGATTACAATGCCCGCATGAAAACCCAGGGCGGTAAAAAACTTCCCTTTCTTCTGATCGTGATTGACGAGTTGGCTGATCTGATGATGATCGCGCCTGACCAGACCGAGAAGACCATTACCCGGCTGGCCCAGTTGGCTCGTGCCACCGGCATCCACATGATCCTGGCTACGCAGCGTCCCTCCGTTGACGTGGTAACCGGCCTGATCAAAGCCAACTTCCCGGCGCGCATCGCGTTTGCAGTGGCCTCCGGTGTGGATAGCCGCGTGATCCTCGACCAACCTGGCGCGGAAAGATTGCTCGGCCGCGGCGATATGTTATTCCAGGCTCCCGATGCGCCGGCTCCCGCGCGTTTGCAGGGGGTGTTCGTCTCAGATCATGAAATCCAAAGGCTGGTCGAATACTGGCGTACACAGGCCGGGCAATCCAGCACGTATGCCGTTCCCGGCGCTCCGGTGGACGCCCTCCCTGAAAATATCCCGCTCAAACAAAAGCCGCTTTGGGACGACGAAGAGGAAACACCGGAGGGCGATCCACTTCTTAACGAGGCGATAGACTTTGTCCGCCGCGAAGGACGTGCCTCCGTATCCATGCTGCAGCGCCGGATGAGGATTGGCTATACGCGTGCCGCCCGCCTGGTGGATGTAATGGAAGAGAGAGGCATTATCAGCGCGCCGGAGGGGAATACGCAAGTGAGACAGATCCTCAATTATGGCCCCACCGCGCCCCCCAGGGATGATTAAGTCGCAGGGACGATCTTTAAATCGGGCTGGTCGCTTATTGCCTATCGGCCCTGAGTTATCTTTCCAAAAAGTTTATGGTTCACCCTGAAGGTAGAGAAAATACGCGCACAAACATCCAAAGGATCCCTGATCGTCTGCGGCAAATTATTTTCTCCCCGCTAATCGGGTTGGTTTTTGGAATTCTTGTATGTCTGGGGATTGCCATTTATGCACTGTGGTATTCCTCTGCAGGCCGCTTCCCGGCTTTCCCGGAATTTGGCAACGATTACATACAACTCGGCGAATCTTTTTTGCACGGCCAGTTATCCCTGCTTGAACAACCAGATCCCCAGTTGAAGGCGCTGCAAAACCCGTATGATTACCGGCAGCGGGAAAATATTCCTTATCACTGGGATGCCTCTTATTATGAAGGAAAATATTATTTATATTGGGGGCCGGTCCCGGCGCTGGTCTTTGCAGCGGCAGAAGGCTTAAATCACGCACAGCCTTCTGCCTCGGTAATGGTTGACCTTCCTTATATCGGTCTCGGGTTCATGCTTTTAGCGGTATTTTTACTGATCTTGGGATGTTTCTTCCCCGATGCTCCCAGTCTGTCACCGGGGCTGTTCACCTTGATGGCTCTCGTTAATTTACCTTCCCTTTTCCTGCTTGGTAACCCGCAGATTTACCATGCCTCCATTATCTATGGACAATTCTTCCTTTTCCTGGGTTTGCTCGGCTGGCTGATATACGTCGTTAGAAAGAAATCCTTTGGGCTGATCGTCGCCGGGCTGGGTTGGGGATTGGCCATCGGGTCGCGCGTCAACCTTTCGGTCTCGGTGATCATTTATCTGATTTTTGTGCTGGTCTGGATGGTCAATGAATCTGGATGGAAGCCATCTTTAAAAAATATGGGCTCACTTCTCATCCCTTTCGCATTGTGTGCGATCGCTCTGGGCGCCTACAATTTTGTTCGATTTAGCAATCCCTTTGAGACTGGCCAGAAGTATCAATTAACCATCCCCGTCGCTCATTCCAGTTATTTTTCGATCTCCTATCTTCCCTCCAATTTGTATATCTACCTCTTCTATCCCATGGACCTGGTCGGGAAGTTCCCCTTTGTCAAATCTGCTCTCTTCGACCTCTCCCGTCTTCCGGGTTGGTTAAGCGTCCCTCCAACGATGTCATTTGACCATAATATTTTTGGTATCTTCACTTCCGCACCCGGCTTGTGGCTAATGGCTTTGGTGTTCCCATTGTCCATTATGGCAGGCACGTCGGTCCGTAGACCCGGCAGTTTTCTACCTTCACTCCCGAAATGGATTTATCTTTTCGCCATGTTGACCGTTGCCGGCCTTGGACAATTTCTTTTCCTGATGGTGTTCTTTTTCAGTGCCGAGCGTTATATACCCGATTTCTATATCTCCGTGGTCCTGGTGACGGCCATGCTCGTGTGGCGTATGGATGAATTCCTCAAGCACAGGGCCGGGCTCCGTTTTGCATTCTGGCTGGTCGTGGTTGGGTTGGCAATCCTTACGATGGGGATGGGTATTTTTGGCGGATTCGGTGTTCCCCCGCAGCTCTTCCGCTTATTCAACCCTGTTTTATACGGCCGGCTTGCTTCCTATTGGAATGATCGATTACCGCTTTTTTTCACGCTTCTGAATGGAGCATCCAGGTTCCTCCCAAACATGCCCCATTGATCCCTGGCGAAAAGCCGTCTTCACAGTTTGATATAATCATATCGTTGCCCCCGTAGCTCAATGGATAGAGCAAAGCACTCCTAAGGCTGAGATGAGGGTTCGATTCCCCCCGAGGGCACCTTATATAAATGTAGAAAGTATGTACAACTCACGGAAAAACTAATAAAATTCTAACGAAAAAGTATTGCATTGTGCCTCCGGTTATAGTAATATCAATGATGACGGACGCCAGGGTGCCCCCCTCACCCTGGCGTCCGTCATTTAATTTTGTGGAGTTTCCTTTAGGCCCTAAAGACCTGCTTGCAGTCCTTTAGGGCTTTTCGTTATCAAATTTGACTCGGATTAGAATAAAATGGCAGATAACAGATGGACATTTGTAGTATCGTTATGAATATCCTCCCCAGGCAACGATTTTTTTGGATAGTCCAAGGGCAAGGTTTAGGATGGGTGTAAATTCTGTTTCCCCCAAAATTCGTGTTGCGATCCTCGATGATCACCAGGGGATCATCGATGGGTATCTATACCGGCTTGGCAATCACCCCCGGATCGAAATCGTAGGCACGGCCTCCTATGGCGAGGATCTCGAATCGATCATGGCAAAAACACCTGTGGATGTCCTTCTTCTTGATGTGAGCGTTCCGACCTCTGCTGAAAATTCCAATATCTATCCGATTTTGCACATAATTCCAAGCCTGTTGGAAATCCATTCCGACCTTAATATCCTTGTGATCTCGATGCATGAAGAGCGCAGGCTTATAAGTGCAGTTAAAGAATCGGGGGCAAACGGTTATATCCTTAAAGATGATCAGCTCGTGATCCGCGACCTGCCCAATATTATTATAGCGGTTGCTAACGGAGGGATCTTCTATAGCCAAAAGGCTAATGAAATTTTGATGAAGCGCGGGGATGAACAGGAGGATTCCATATTGTCTCCCCGGCAGTTGGAAGCCTTATCGCTTTGTGCCTCCTATCCCAATGAATCAAGTGCTCAACTTGCCCGAAGGATGAGTATTTCTCATTCCACGATCCGCAACCTGCTCTCCGGCGCTTACTTGAAGCTGGATGTGCAAACACGTTCTGCAGCTGTTACAAAAGCACAACAACTAGGGATCATATCCCCCCCTCCCCCCCTTTTTCCAAATTAGGGCAAATACCGATCTGCGCGTATTGCTCCACAGGCAGGAATGGCCATTTCAGTATTACCTCCACAGCTTCGCATGCTATGGCAGGTGATCTCCAGTTACGCGGTCGTAGAGAGGCCGCATGGCCGGGAATTGATCTGGCTTCCGCCCAAATCTTCAAAATTGGCGTATTTGAAATATAATTCTGGGTAGGTTGATAAATATCCATTGCATTTTCTGAGACTGGCCGGAAATATTTCCGGCCAGCCCCTGGCGTAATCGCTAGGCTTCTGCGATCTCCACCAGGGCTGCCAGGCCAAACCGCTGGTTATCGTCACCGGTTGGAAAGGCTGATTTTTGCAAATGCTTTCAGTGCCTTCAGGTGGGAATCCTGGCCTCCGCTGGAAGCGGAAAGCAGTTTGTGAAATTTCTTCATGGTTGGCATTTTAGATCTCCCCTTTTTTTAGTCTGGTAAAACCTGCACGATGGAAGATTTGCGTTTATTTTATCGATACCACCTCCTTTATTGGATGAATGGTTGAAGAAAAGGTCATGAATAAAACCGAAGAACGTTTTAGGATGATCATTGAGTTCGCACTGCCCTGGGTTGTCCTGGCGGTCCTTTTGATTTACACGTATGTAAGTTTATTCGAGCATACATGCGGCTTTGACTGGGAAACAAATGGACAGGTGTATGAAGTGTATGTCAACCAGCCTGCTCCAGGTATCAAAGTTGGCGATCAACTGGTGAAGGTTGGTTCGCTGACTTGGGATGAGTTCCACAACGATTTGCGAAAGACTTTCTTTGATGGTGTAAAACGGGGGCAGGTTGTGCCTGTGGTTGTGCAGCGCGGGAGGCAGCTCATTACGGTGCAGTGGACACTACCAGGATCCAACCGGGGCGAATTATTGGCGCAGGTTTTCAGTGAATGGTTCCTGGCCTATATCTTTTGGATGGCCGGTGCAGTGACTGTACTCTTCCTTCGCCCGAAGGATGACCGCTGGATGATGCTGATCGCGTTCAATTTCCTGACGGCCATCTGGTTGGCCAGCGGCAGTGGCGCTTCCAACTTTCATCTTTTATATAGCGCCCTTCTTATGCGGATGGCCATATGGCTCAGTCTTCCCGTCTACCTGCATTTACATTGGCTCTTTCCGCGCTCTCTGGGGAAATTGCCGCCGCTAGCGGTCGGCGCTGGGTATATGGTTGCGCTCGCCCTTATCATTGCACAAGGGTTCCAGGTATTGCCGCAGAGCCTCTACTTTTTCGGTTTCCTTATCGCTATTCTCGGCAGTCTAGTCCTGCTGGTTATTCATGCCGTCCGGCAGCCTGATACGCGAAGAGATTTACGCCTGTTGTTGGTTGCTGTATTTTTAGCGCTGGCTCCCGTGATCATCCTCACCGGGGTTGACATTCTGACAGGTATATCCTCCCGGGCCGCCACCCTGGGGTTGTTGAGTTTTCCATTGGTTCCCTTTGCCTATTTATATGCTACGTATCGCCGTCAATTGGGTGGGTTGGAAGTGCGCGTCAATCGCCTGGTCTCCGTCTTTGCTTTTATGATCGTTCTTGGCACCGTTGGGATTCCCCTGTTCGTACTTGCCGATCTTTGGTTACCGCTTGAGCACGATACTTTGATCGTGGGGAGCCTGTCGACCCCGGTTGCAATCGTGCTTTCCCTGTGGTTTTTTCCTCGTTTTCAGAATTTTGTGGAACATCGCTTGTTGGGTATTCCGGTTGCACAGGAACAGATCCAGCTGACCTACTCGACCCAGACATCAGCCAGAACTTCCATTAAGGCTTTGGTCGATCTGCTCAAGGATGTCATGCTGCCCAGCCTCCTGGTGCGGCAGTTCCTTTTTGTGCAGTTTGACCGCGATTTAATTCAGGTGCTGCTGGCTGTTGGTTTGGATGAGAAGCAGCTTCCAGGCACTCGGGATCTTTCCAGACTCTCCACTTTTAAGGATGATGCCCCTGGCGAGATCAATAAGGCTAGACCTTATCCGTGGGTGAGGCTTGTGCTGCCGCTGAAGGTTGGAAAAGATGTTATCGGCTTGTGGCTGTTAGGCAGGCGCGATCCCGACGATTACTACTCGCAGCTTGACCTTCCCATGTTGCAATCGCTGGCCAATCAGACCGCCATTGCTCTCAGCAACGTCATCCAGACCGAGCGCCTGCATGCCGCCTATCAGGATGGGATCAAACGGTCCGATGAAGCACGCAAACAAATGGCGCTTGAATTGCATGACGGGGTCTTGAACAAGATGGCAGCGCTTATGATGAGACTCGACGACCAAAGCATGACGCCCGAATTCCAGAATTCGTATAATGATTTGACCACTCAGGTACGCGAAATGGTCAAAGAACTGCGGCCTACCATGCTTAATTATGGTCTTCAACTGGTTCTCGAGGGATATGCAGATACTTTGAAAGAGCGTTCCAAGAGCAAGGTGCAGATCGTTGTAGACATCAAATCGGACGGCGCTCGATATTCACCGGATGTGGAGCAGCATGTATTCCGCATTGTGCAGGAAGCCTCCATGAATGCCCTGCGTCATGCAAAGTCTACCCAGCTTACCCTCTCAGGGTGGCTCAAAGCAGAAATGATTGAGATCAATGTTGAGGATAACGGGTCCGGTTTTGATTCTCATGAAAAATTGGACCTGGGTGCCCTCCAGGCCGCTAACCATTTCGGGATGTCCGGCATTTTCGAACGGGCTGAATTGATCGGAGCAGATATCAAGATCGAATCGGAGCCTGGCAAAGGCACACGCCTTAAAATTTTTTGGAAGCCGGGGAAGATCTAATCGGTTTTCGTGTTCCGAAAAATTAATCAGCGTGTTTTCGCGTTCGTTCGCGTACCAGTATGATTTCCGATAAAGTCTGCGGGAAATAACGGTGTGAGCGATAAGCTATAATTGATTTTGCTCACCAACTATTTTCTGGAGGCCATTGCATGACTCTCGACTTGTCAGCCATCCGTAGTCAGTTCCCTTCCCTTGATCGTCCAGCAATTTTTTTCGATAATCCCGGGGGCACGCAGATTGCCAAACAATCTCTCGAGCGCGTCAATAGGTACCTGTTGGAAAATAATGCGAACCACGAAGGTGCCTTTGCCACCAGTATTGCTTCAGACGCTGTCTTGTCTGAAGCCCACCGCGCGATGGCTGACCTCTATAATGCCTCAAGTCCGGAAGAGATCGTCTTTGGCAATAATATGACCAGTCTCACCCTGCATATGAGCCGCTCGATCTCGCGCGACTGGAAGGCAGGGGATGAGATCGTGGTCACCCGCCTTGACCACGATGCCAATGCGACTCCCTGGGTGCTGGCTGCACAGGATCGGGATGTCAAAGTCAACTGGGTGGATTTTGACGTGGAAGATGGTACCTTGAACCTCGATAGCCTGCAAAAAGCCCTTGACCGCAAGCCCCGTCTGTTGGCGGTGGGTTATGCTTCCAACTCGCTGGGCACGATCAACCCGGTTGCCCGGATCGTCAAAATGGCGCACGCCGCGGGCGCGTTGGTGTATGTGGATGCGGTTCAATATGCCCCGCACGGGCCGATCGACGTACAAAATCTCGATTGCGATTTCCTTGTATCCTCGGCGTATAAATTTTTTGGCACACACGCAGGCATTCTTTACGGCAAGCATGAATTATTGGATAAATTATTTGCTTATAAAGTCCGCCCGGCAACCAATCTTCTTCCGGGCAAGTTCGAAACCGGGACACAAAATCATGAGGGCATTGCCGGGGTGTTGGG
>CAZPCR010000091.1:0-9211 GCA_964585035.1 uncultured Anaerolineaceae bacterium | reverse complement strand
TCGCGATCTTCGCCGGCACAAACGGCTTTGCCGACCTGGTGCCCGTGGACAATATGGGGCAGTGGCAGACCGATATGCTCAAATATGCCGAATCTTCCAATCCAGAAATCGGCAGGGAGATCGCTGAGAAGAATTTGATCACGGATGAAAACCGTGCAAGGTTGTTGAAAATGCTCGATACTTTCCGCAATACCTGGAAGGTATAACCAATGGCGTCTGCACGGGAGATGCGGCTTCGTATTAAAAGTGTAAAGAATATTTCGCAGGTTACACGCGCATTGGAAGCGGTGAGCGCGGCGAAAGTACGGAAATCGGTCCAGGCTCTGACGGCTACACGCTCCTATGCAACCAAAGCCTGGCAGGTTCTGACCCATATTGCCGCCCAACCTGGGCGTCAAAGCCTTCACCCTTTGTTGAAGGAACGTCCCAACCCCAAATCTGCTCTTGCCATCGTAATCACCAGTGACCGTGGATTGGCGGGCGCGTATAACACGAACGTCATTCGATTTATTGTTCAACAGTTCGATAATTATCATCTTCCCGTGAATTACATAGCAGTCGGACACAAAGGCCGCGATCTGATGATCCGCCGCCATAAGCCGGTCATCGCCGACTTCAGCGGCCTGCCTGCCGCACCTACCTTTGCTGACGTATCGGCTATTGGCCGGCTCGCCGTTGATGAATTCCAAAAAGGGGAAACCGATGAGGTCTACCTGGTTTATACAAAATTTATCAATACCGGCCGCCAGGTCACTGATATGAAGAAGCTGTTGCCGCTGGAGGTCGGGAGCGGAGAGGGCCGCGTCATGAACTATGAACAGCATAGTGGTCCGTCGGCGGCTTATGAATATGAACCCGACCAGCGTGAGATCCTGGACGAAATAATCCCACGTTTCACGGCTTTGCAGGTATATCAGGCCATCCTTGAATCGCAGGCCAGCGAGCATGCGGCCCGCATGGTTGCCATGCATAACGCAACCGATAATGCGAAAGAACTCGCGACCGCCTACGAGTTACAGTATAACAAGATGCGTCAACAGACCATTACGAACGATATCTTGGACATTGTGGGCGGCGCGGAAGCGCTAAGCAGTGTCTAACGGAGGACCATATGGAAAAAGCAATGGGCCGCGTGGTACAAATCCTTGGCGGTGTGGTGGATGTCGAATTTCCGGAGGGACAGATCCCTGATCTTTTCGAGGCGATCCACGTTGACCGCGTCGGAAAACTTCCCCTTGTTCTTGAAGTGCAAAAAGATCTTGGTAATAACTGGGTCCGCACCCTGGCAATGGACACCACGGATGGTCTTAAGCGCGGTGCAACGGCTGAAGCAACCGGGGCGCCGATCATGGTCCCCGTAGGGGCAGCTACGTTGGGGCGTATTTTTAATGTGCTCGGACAACCGGTGGACCAAAAAGGCGATATCGAGGCTGCCACAAATTACCCTATCCATCGGTTGGCTCCTACGTTTGCAGAACAGTCCACACATGTCGAAGTTTTCGAAACAGGTATTAAGGTCATTGACCTGATTGCACCCTTCACCAAGGGCGGTAAAACCGGTATCTTCGGCGGAGCGGGTACCGGTAAGACGGTCATTATCATGGAACTCATCCGTTCGGTGGCCACCGAACATGAAGGGAACTCAGTATTTGCCGGCGTGGGGGAACGCACTCGGGAAGGCACCCAGCTCTATCGCGAAATGCTCGAGTCAGGTGTAATGAAGGATACCGTGATGGTGTACGGTCAGATGAACGAGCCCCCGGGTGTGCGTCTGCGCGTTGCACTTACCGCCCTCTCGATGGCTGAATATTTCCGTGACCAGGGCCGCGATGTCCTGCTCTTCATTGATAACATCTTCCGTTTCTCGATGTCGGGTTCTGAAGTATCGGCGTTGCTCGGACGCATGCCGTCCGCGGTGGGTTACCAGCCGACACTGGCAACGGAGATGGGCGAATTGCAGGAACGCATCACTTCGACACGGACCGGCTCGATCACTTCCATGCAGGCCGTCTATGTTCCGGCTGACGACTATTCAGATCCCGCACCGGTGGTCACCTTTACCCACCTCGATGCGACCATTGCCCTGGAACGATCCATTGTTGAAAAGGGAATTTATCCGGCAGTCGACCCGCTCACTTCAACTTCGCGGATCCTCGATCCCAATATTGTGGGTATCGAACACTATAACACCGCGCGCGAGGTCCAGCGCGTTCTACAGCGTCATAGGGACTTGCAGGACATCATCTCCATTCTCGGTATTGACGAATTGAGCGAAGATGATAAACTGATTGTCGCACGCGCACGCAAAATCGAGCGCTTTTTCTCACAGCCATTCTTCGTGGCCGAGCGCTTTACGGGTATTCCGGGCCGTTATGTCCCTATCAAGGAAACGGTACGAGGTTTTCGTGAAATCCTCGACGGTCATTGTGATGACCTGCCTGAGCAGGCGTTCATGATGGCGGGTACGATTGAAGACGTCCGTGAAAAAGCGGAGATGTTAGAGAAGGGTTCGTAACATTTTCATGGTCGAACCCTGGGCAGTATTATGCTGCAGCTGGAAAAGTTGTCGAATGGCTGCCCGATGGTTTGAACATCGGAACGAAAAAGAAGATGCCTATCCGTTGTGAAATCGTTTCTCAGGACCGCACTGTTTTTCAAGGCGATGTAGACATGGTCGTGCTTCCCGGCGCTGGCGGGGAGATGGGTGTCTTGCCCCATCATGCACCGGTTCTAACTACATTAAAATTCGGCGTGATTAAAGTGCGTCACAATAATAGGGAGGATATTTTTGCAGTATCGGGCGGTGTCGCTGAAGTTCAGCCGGACTTGGTGACTGTTTTAGCGGACGCCGCCGAAAATGTGGAAGAGATCGACGTAACCAGGGCCCAATTTGCAAGAAAACGCGCTCAGGAAGCCCTGGCCAAAGGTCTCCCCAAGGATACGGATGCGGTATTGAGTATGGAAGCCGCGCTGTTACGATCGAAACTACGTCTCGATGTGGTTCGACGTTATCGTAAAAACACAACTCATTTCCCAGGACAATAATCACAGTGGCTGTATTTTCCAAAGATCTTGGCATTGACCTTGGCACCATGTTCACCCGCCTGGCGGACAGCACTCAGGTATTGATGCAGGAGCCAACCATCGTTGCCATCGAAGTGGAAGAACAAAAGATGGTGGCGGTAGGTCAGGAGGCGCGCGATATGATCGGCCGCGTCCCTGACAACATTGAAGTGGCGCGTCCGCTCAGGAACGGCGTGATCGCCGATTACGAGATAACCGAAACTTTGCTTTCCTATCTGCTCCAGCGTGTGAGTGGTTCTCTGCGGGTCTTCCGTCCGCGCGTCATGATCTCGGTTCCATACGGCGTGACAAGTGTGGAGCGCCGCGCAGTTTATGAAGCGGTCATGGAAGCCGGCTCGCGGGAGGCAAGCCTTATCCAGCAATCGCTGGCGGCGGCGCTCGGCATTGACCTCCCCATCGGTTCACCTTCAGGCAACATGGTTATCTGCCTGGGCGGTGGATGCACAGAGGCGTCTGTGATGGCGATGTATGGCATAGTCTCGGCGGATACGCTTCGAAAGGGTGGGTTGGACCTAGACGATGCCATCGTAAATTATGTCCGTCGAAAGTATGGAGTCATCATCGGACAGGTAACGGCAGAACAGCTCAAAGTGAAGATCGGGGCGGCTGTCCCACAGGATACGGAAAATAGCATGGAAGTGCAGGGACAGGATCAGGTCACGGGCTTGCCGCGTCCAATTACCCTGACGACCGGTGAAATCGTCGAGGCTTTACAGGAACCTCTTAAAGATGTTACCGAAACGTGTCGTCGTGTCCTCGAGAAAACACCACCAGAGTTGGTGGCAGATATTATTGATCGCGGCGTGGCTTTGTGCGGCGGGGGCGCGCTCTTACGCGGCATCGATAAATTACTTACCAAATCGCTTGGGATACCCGCTTACCTGGTGGATAACCCCATGACGTGTGTTGTCGAAGGCGCTATCCGCGGCCTGGGAATGATGAACATTTTACGGCGGAACCTGCCGCAAGTGTAGAAAAAAAGGCGTCCAATATTGGACGCCTTTTTTATTTTTATTCTATTACAGGTTCTCGCGAAGCATACCAGGCTGAACGCCTGGGACGAACGCGGGATTTTAATCAAGATAATAGGTCATTCTTTGCAAATGTGTGGCCGGGTCAATGTATTGAACTTTCACATTTTTGGGAACGTTTATGCTGGTCGGGGCATAATTGAGGATGGCTTTGACGCCTGCCTGGACAAGCTTATCGGCGACTTCCTGCGCCGTGGAGGCGGGCACCGTTACCATCGCTAATTTGACTTTTTCGGCGCGGATGCGGTCCACCATTTTGGATACATCCTCGATCGTGTAATCACCAACCTTTTGTCCGATCTTCGACGTGTCGCTGTCGAAGATCATGGTTACTTCGAAGCCGCGGTCCTTGAAGCCCTGATAACGTGCCAGCGCATGTCCTATATCGCCCACGCCTACGATCGCCACTTCCCACATGCGGTGGACTTTCAGGATTTCCCGCAGCTTCTCCATCAGGAAGGGGATCGAATAACCGGTTCCCTGTTTTCCGAATTCACCGAACTGAGAGATATCTTTGCGGATCTGTGCCGCAGAGATTCCCACATGCTCGCCTAGTTCTTGTGACGAGGTGGTTTTCATGCCTTTTTCAGACATGCGTTGAAGGGCACGCAAATATATGGGGAGGCGGCCTATGATGATGTCAGGGATCTTATCTGCATTCATGATTTGCCCTCGCCGTAATGGATTTGTGATTAAATCTACCATAAAAAAGGGGTTTTGTACAATTCCCCACAAACGAAAATAACCAAAAAGATCGAGCTAAAACCTCGATCTTTTTGGTCGGTAGCATTTAAGAATGGAAATTAACCACCATTGCGGTTTGTAAGGCTGGGAGGTGGCATGGGCTGGCCAGGCTGGCCAGGTTTTGTATGTTGTTTAATAAAGGTCGGGCATAGTCCTGGTTCCTTGCCCGTAGGATCAAAACCGATCGCTAAACGGCAGGTATTGTCGATTTCTGATAGGGCCTTGATAGGGTAGAACTGTACGTTAGAATCAGGGTCGCCTGCCTGTACGTGAGTCATATGGTCATTCAGGTCGAACATGGCGGGGTTGAGGTCCGTTCCCGCCCAGGCGCCCATCATATAAGACTTGGGATTTCCGATCATGGAAAGTTTGAAGGCTATTTGAATGGTTTTATTATCGGCGGACGAGAGGCTCGCCCAGGCGCCATCGGGGTTGTCGCTGCCTTTACCCTGGTCGAAAACAAGTGTCTCATAGCCATTGCCGCTGGAAGAATTATCAGACACAAGGGGCGTCATTCCACCGACGTCGCCATTGGTATCCTTCCAGGCCTGGACTCCCTGGGTCGACCAGTCAGTGGAGGATGGATTGGAGACAAGGACCAGCCAATCACCACGGCCATCCTTGTTGAGGTCGAGTTCGACGCCATATTTTGCGGGCAGGTGTCCGTTTGCGTCCACCCCCGATAAAGTGATGGTTGCGTAGCCCCAGGTGTTGTCTATGTATCCCTGGGTATCCACGATGTCGATGTATGGGAAGTAGGTGTCCATCGTAGTGGCATTGAAGGGACGTTCGTAGAGGTCGTTTACAAAGACATCGCTGCCAGGAGGAGCCATCTTCTTCGCGGCGGCGCTAAATGAATTGATATCACTGGCATGATCGTCGCGTTTATCAGGGAGGTTGACAGGTGCGTTACCTTGCTGTATTGCGCTGGTTGGAAGCGGAGTTGGCGCTGAATCCACCTGATTAGAACTCTGCGTAGTGCCCGATAAAGGGACGGACGTGGAAGACGCGGGCGTACTATTAGCACTGCATGCCTGCATGGTAATAACCAGCATGGCGGACAACCAGAATAATCCCGACGGAATTTTAAGTCTCATTTTTATCTCCATTCAATGACTCTCCAGGCGAAAATAACTAAAGTCATTATAGCTTGCCGATTCTTTAAAGGAATAGCTATTAGGTCATGGGTGGGCGCATACAAAAGTCCTGCTCGTGTTTTACTCTGGAAAACATTATAGTAAAAAGGCCGCACATTCAATGGGAAACAGGTGGCTGGCAGTCAGCCTCGTCTTTGTCAAAATGGATCTATGATTAAATCCATCATAAAAAGTTATTGTACAAATGCCACAAAGAAAAGGAACCAACAAGGTCGGGCTTTCAGCCCGACCTTGTTCCATGGATTTCATGGAGAGATAGATGCTAGTAGATAATTTGAGGAGGAGGTGGTGGCTGACCAGGTTGGCCAGGTTTCGAACGGGGTTTAATATAGGTCGGGCATAGACCTGGTTCCCTGCCTGTTGGTGCGAAGCCTATGGCCAAACGGCAGGTATTGTCGATCTCTGAAAGCGCCTTGATCGAATAGAGTTGTATCGTTGGGTTCGGATCGCCTGCCTGTGCATGCGTCATGTGATCGTTGTAATCGAACATGGCGGGGTTCAGGTCCGATCCCGCCCAGGCACCCATGGTATACGATTTGGAATTCCCAAGCATGGCTAATTTGAAGGATAGGTCAAGGGTCTTCGGGTCATCGGGTGAAATCCTGGCCCAGGCATCATCGGGATTATTGCTGTTTTTGCCCTGATCGAATACAAGCGTCTCGTAGCCGTCGCCGTTGGAAACTACCTTATCGGCCACGATGGGGAGGTTCCCGCCTACGTCGCCATCGGTATCCTTCCAGGCCTGAACACCCTGGGTTGACCAGTTCGTGGAAGATGGGTTCGAAACAATGATCAACCAGTCACCGCGACCATCTTTATTTAGGTCGAGTTCTACGCCATATTTGGCCGGCAGGTGTCCGTTCGCATCGTCGCCGGAAAGGGTGATGGTTGCATAACCCCAGGTATTATCAATGAATCCCTGGGTATCCACAATGTCGATATATGGGAAGTACGTATCCATACTATTGGCGTTGAAAGGGCGTTCAAAGAGGTCATTTACAAATGTATCGCCTCCCGGAACCATCTTTTTCGTGGCATCCACGGATGAATCCGGGTCACTGGCTTGGTCGGAGCGCTTGTCAGTAGGGCTGGCTGGAGCTGTCCCCTGTACTTCCGGGTCAAGCCCACCGGAAATCGGTATGACGGGTACAGCCGTGGCTGGGTCGGTGGGAGCGGGAGTGGGAGTTGGCGAATTGGCTAGAAGATTACAAGCCGATACAGAAAAAATCATTAAACCGATTGTCATGGCAAAAAGAGCTTTCTTTATAACTTTCATGACTACCTCCAAAGACTTTATGAATAATTCAATGTTATTTTATCTAAATAATCCAAATGAGATAATAGCCGAAAGGTCACGTTTACTGGGAATTTTGAAAAAAATGGTTAGTACAAAAGTCCCGCTTGGTGAAATTCCAGGAGTAAATTTTTGTCGATTAACAACGCAAAACCACACAGGCATCTAAGGCCGCGCTAAGTTTGGATATGGATTGTATTATTTTAAAAAAATTAACTAAGGTATGGTGTCAATACTTATCGTGTAATTGACATTCTCCAGTTCGCCACCCTTCGGAACTGCTATCAGGTGAATCAAATAAGGTCGGCCCGGCGAAAGATTTAACTGATCGGATCCGCCGCAGTCCAGGCTGCCCCAGTTTTGCACAAGTGCACCATTTTGCCAAAGTTCAACATTCAAGTTGCCGTTTCCGATGCAAGTAAGATCGGCTATCACCTCTGTGGAATAGGGCGTAAATTGGATCCAATCTTCCGGATCGCCAACGGGAGTGGAGACATCGCTCGAATAAATCAATGAACGCGTGCCCAAAGGCGAGAAAGTCACCGACGCGGCAGGCGATTGAGCCGAATCCTTATCTTGCGGCGCTGCCACAAGGGTGGGTGTGATCGTTAATGGGATGCTGGTCGGTGTACCAGTGCCTACTACCTGGCTGGTTTGTCCAACAATCGGTAGATTAACCGCGCCGGGTGTTTGGACATATGCAGCAGTCACCCAGCCTTTACCGCCCGGCCCGTTTGCGAATTGTATTTGCAGCCAGACGCCGCTTGCATCTTTTCCTGTTAATGCCACGATATCTTTTGGATTCAAAATACCCAGCGTATCGAAGTCCGTCCCCGGCCCACTTCGGACATTGACTTGTTGGATGATGGCACCGCTTTGTCCGGGTTCCACGCCGGTCGCGACGCCAACCACCGGAATTGCATCCGAGTCTTTGGTACTCACATATTGCGCCGTCACCCAGCCTTTACTGTTCGGCGCCTGTGGAAAAATGATCTGGACCCAGCTGCCGCTCGGATCTTTGCCAATGATCTCTACTTTAGTGGATGGGCCGATCATGCCGAGCGGTGTGCTGGCAGTGGACGGTTCGCCGCGTACGTTTACCTGCGATGTCGTTGTCCCTTCATGCGGCGCACTTGTTGAAATCTGGGTGGGAGATGCTGATGGTTCCGTTGCTGGAGGCAGTGAACTGGGAGGCAAAGTGGCTGTGATAATGAAGGCTGTCGGTGAGGCCGAATCGGGTGTGGATAAACTCAAGCCACAACCGGTAGCGAGTAGGGCAGCAGTTGATATTATGAAAAATATTTTTTTCACCCGACAATTGTAATCCAGGGTACTTCGTTGGATATTCGTTCGGATTGTGAACCTGCTCTTTTATTAACAAAAACCGCCTTATGGCGGTTAGGCATTTGTGTTTATATAAGGCGCCCCTGGAGAGTGAAGTAATAAAAGCACAGTAATTCCGATATTCCGAGGAGAATGCTATATTTCCTTCGCGGTTGACATACCCATTTGATTTGTGGGATAATCTACTTCAGTGGGTAAAACTGTTGATGGATTTAAATGATATAACCTCAGGTTTGGCGTTAGCAGCTGCTCATCGCCCTCCACCACTGGTTGGACAAACGTTCATTAAACGAGTTGATTCGTTTTCTCGTCCAGTTTGGCTCGAATGTAATGATAATAAGATATATGTCGTTAAAGGACAGCATGCTGGCCGAGCAATTTTCAACGATCAAATAATTGCGAGGCTAGGGCAGTTAATAGGAGCCCCCGTCGGTCAGCCAGTAGTAATTATTATTCCTGATGAACTTAAACAAATTGAACCCCAGTTGCATGATATTTCAAGCGGCTTAGCACATGGTACACTTTGGATCACAGATACCACTGATAGATTATGGTTG
>CAZPCR010000090.1:0-9249 GCA_964585035.1 uncultured Anaerolineaceae bacterium | reverse complement strand
GTCTTCAACAACGATTGGAGATTGATGGGTCGGGTTTACTCCTGTATTCAATGCCAGTTCTTCATTCATTTTCATAATCCTGACTTTAAACTTTCAACATACAATGTCTGTTTACGTACCAGGCTGATAAAAGCCTCTTCCATGCTCACTTCGATGTCACGGAAGCCTTCATAGTGAATCCCAGCATCCGTCAGCGCTGCCTCGATCTGAGGTTTTCGGACTGAAACATTGTCAACGAAAAGGTGCAGCTTGTCACCATAAGATTGCACTTCAAGCACACCGTCTAAATGCGTTGCCAGCTTTCTGGCGGGTACGAAATCCGAAGGGATCAATTCCAGCAAATGACCGGGCAGACTCGCTTTTACGGAGGCTGGTGTGCCGTTTGCAATTAACTTACCCGCATAGATCAACCCGATCTGTGTACATCGTTCTGCCTCATCCATGTAAGGTGTGCATACAAAGATTGTCAATCCCTTTTCCACTTGCAGGTTTCCAAGCAGGGTCCAAAATTCCCTTCGGCTTACGGGGTCGACACCTAAAGTCGGCTCGTCAAGCATTACAACTGCCGGTTCATGGACCAGGCAGCAGGCCAGGGCTAATTTTTTTTTCATCCCACCTGACAGTTTCCCGGCCAATCGTCCGGTAAAGTTTGTCAGGCCTGCAAAAGCCAGGAGTTCGGGGATACGTTTTTTCTGTGCCACTGCGTTCACACCTTGTATGCCTGCGAAGAAAGACATATTCTCCATCACAGTTAGGGTGGGAGGGAGGGCAAATTGCTGGGCGATGTAGCCCACTCGTTCGCGGATCTTATACATATCATTCATCGAATCAAAGCCCAGGATGCTACTCTCACCGGCAGTCCGGTTTAACAGGCCGAGTATTACGCGCGTAGTGGTGGTTTTCCCGGCGCCATCCGGACCGATCAAGCCATAGGTTTCACCGGGTGCAACCTGCAGCGAAAGCTGGTCCACGGCCCTGGTCACTTGCTTATCAGTCTTGAATTCTTTTACAAGTTCTTTGGTAAAAATCGCAAATTCACTCATTTACTAACCTTCCATGATTCTCATTTTCTAATTTCTCTTCTCCCGACGGTTCTAATCCAACCTCATTTTGAATCGTTTCGACGCGACTACCACTACAATCAGCATGTAGATGACCAGGATCAAAGCGTCACTCCATAGAAAGTTAAGCCCGATACCCTTGGTATAGATGCCGCGTGAAATGCGCAGGAAATAGGTTAATGGCACCAAATCTCCGATTAATTGAGGAATTAATGGCATGCCTATCCGTGGATAGAATAGCCCGCTTAAAAGTAAACCAAACAACATAAAAAACATGCTCGATGCATTCGCTTCATACTGAGTCTTTACCCGCGTAGAAATCAACAACCCGAGACCCAGACAGGATGTAATGAACAGCAGGGACAGCCAGAAGTATAGAAAAAGGCTGCCTTGGAAAGGCACGCCGAACCAGAATATTCCAAAACCCACACTTACTACAAGCGTGATTAGGCATAAAACCAAAAGTGGTATTAGTTTGCTCAGGATTAATTCGAGCTGTCGTACGGGTGTAACCAGGATTTGTTCTAAAGTGCCCAATTCACGGTCTCTGACGAGCAGGATGGCAGCTTGCTCGATCGCCAGGGTTTGCAGGATCATTCCGATGATTCCGGGTATGACAAACCATTTATCGTTCAAGTCCGGGTTATACAGCACCTGGGCGGAGGCTGTTATAGGTAGCAGTGGATTCGCGTCTGAGGTGGCGGCATTTCCTCCACTTAATAACAGGTTGGTGGAGGTTAAATGCAAACCAAAATTTTGGGCTACTAGGTTAACGGCGCTGAATGCCGAACCGACTGCGAATTGGTCCGATCCATCTAGAACGATCAGGAAATCTGCCGATCCTTTTTCTGAATTAGCGGCAAAATTCGGGGGTATAACTACGCCGGCTTTTACTTGTCCCCGATCAATTGCCTTGACAACCTCCGCCTGGCTATCTAAATACACAGCAGTATCGAAATATTGGGAATTCACCAGAGCCTGTAAGAAGGCCGTGCTCTTCTCATCCCGACTTTGGTCCACTACGGCCAGGGGCATATGATAGACCGTCTTGGATGCAGAGTAGCCATATATGAATAATTGGACGAAAGCCAGACCCAGGAAAAGTATGATAAACCTGCGGTCTCGCAAAATTTGGATGGTTTCCTTGCGGATGAGTATGACTAGGCGTCGAAAATTCAATTCCATATTGCATCTCTCTTAATCTAAGTTTTGTCTGAAAAGGCGGGCTCCGATATAGAAGATGACCACCGTTAAAACAGTCAGTGATAAGGACGCGGCCCAAAGATCACTTAATCCGACACCTTTGATCATGATACCGTTCGTGATCGTCATGAAGAATGTCATCGGCATGACATATCCAAGTAATCGCAAGACAAATGGCAGGGAATAGACCGGAAATAGGAATCCGCTCACAAACATGACTGCAATGTTCACCAGGGACGCCAATTGGTTCGCCTGGACCTGCGTTTGAGAAACGGATGAGATTGCAAGTCCCAACCCCAAACTGCCAATCGCGAACAGAAGGGCCAAAACTGAAAATATTAACAAACTGCCGCGGAAGGGGACGCCAAACATCACAGAACCGATAAAGAAAGTAAAGGCCAGGTCGAGGAACGCGAGACCCAGGTTCGGGATCATTTTTGCTATCATCAGCTCTATGGGACGTATAGGAGTAACCAACAACGCTTCGATCGTGCCAGCCTCGCGTTCACGCACGATAGAGAAAGCCGTTAATTTAAGGGCGATCCCGAATAAGAGAAAAGCGCACATGCCAGGTATAAGGAACCACACGTCTTTTAAATCCGGGTTGTATAGGATCTGCACGTGCGGATTTAGGGCACTGAGCTGCAGATGGGTCAGGCCGATGGCATACTCCTGCGAAATAGCTTGCGCGTTGCTAAACGCAGATTGAGTTACGAAGGAATTGGATCCGTCTACGACCATCAGTACAGTCGCATTCTTTTGTGCCACCTGCGACGCGAAATCTATAGGGATGACAATGCCGATTTCAGCCTGACCGTCATCAATGGCATGCACCACCCCTGCCTGATCGGGCACCGAAGAAACGATGTCAAAAGAATCCGAGTTGGTGAAGCCAATCAGGTAAGACTGACTTGCCGGGCTACGGCTCTGGTCGGCTATGACCATCGGGATATGTTTAATATCGGTGTGGATGGCAGCCGCAAACAGAATCAGCTCCAATACCGGACCGAGGGTGAGCCCCACATATACGATCGGCATACGCAGTAATTGGATGGATTCTTTTTGTACGAGTGCCCAAATGCGTCTCAGCATAAATTGTCCATTCTAAGGTTTCGCCTCAACCGAAGCTTTCAAAAAACCGTTGACCGTGAATTCAACAATGAAATCACGAGCATCCTTAAGCATTGCCGGGGACGATAAATCCGCGTCAGGTAGAAGCACTCTATAAAGTGGTAGAACTCCAAGATAAACATGACTCATAAAGATCGCGGATGAGAACTGAAGCATAGGATCGGCCTTCGAGCGCAGTAGCCCGGCCTTTTGAAACTTTTGGAATATCGGCGTAAACACCTCAACATCCTCGAAATCTCGTTGTGTCAAGATCTTGGAGAACGTCTGCCAGCCTTCAGCCATCTCCCAGTTGAAAATGCGCATGACTTGTGGGTGCTCAATTAAATAATCGAAATACTGCCCGACGTAGTCGCCCATTAAGTCCCGAAGTTGGTCTGGGCTGAGAGTTACATCATCATCGCGCAAAGCCATTAAAGCCTTATCCTGCATAACACGGGTCTGGTCATCAGCTCGTCGTACCACTGCTGCATAAAGGCCGAGCTTGTCGTCGAAATACTGGAAGATCAGGCTCTTGTTGTAGCCTGCTTTTTCCGCAATGGCATCGATCCGCGCCCCATCGAAACCGTGCTGCGCAAACACTTCTTCGGCGGCATTTAAAATTGCTTCACGTGTAGCTTCTGCATCATGCATTCTTCCTCGTTTACCTACTAGTTCGGGCTGTCTACTTCCAGGTTTCGAAGACTTACTTCCGGGCTCAGAACTTTCAGATTTCGGCATGTCATATCTCCTTTAATCTAACTAGTTAGTTATATAACCAACTAGTTAGATTTTATTGTAAATCCCCCAACTTGTCAAGGAATAATTTGTAACTAAAATCCGGCCAGTACGCTTTTAATTGGGAGCCCATTGTTGGGCATAAGCAGATACCGATAGCTGGAATCAATAAAATTGCTTTATTCGTTTTTATTCGAATTCGCAATCAACGAAAACAATAATGGGGACAAATTTCCATTTTCAGTGCTTATCCCCCATTATTCTTTTAAATATGAATTCCCCAGGATGCATCCTTGAACCTTCTTAAAAAAATACGCTCCCTCTAATGAGGAGCGTATGGTAATTGCCTCTTTACAAATTTTAAGATCACATTGCGGTTTTATCGAAAGTTGGTTTTAATGCCGGATATAGTTCCTGATAAAGCTGATACGATTTGCGATAGACTTCCGTCTGAGCCGGATCTGGCTGTATGCTGCCCGTGATCTTGATCGCTTCCTTACAAGCGCTGGGTACATCCGGCCACGCCCCCGCACCGACGCCTGCCAGTATTGCCGCTCCGAAAGCCCCACCCTCGGTTGTATTGACAGTCACTATTTCTGCTTCCAGCACGGAAGCTAATATTTGCCGCCAGAGTAAGCTTTTCATACCACCGCCTGAGGCGCGTACTTGTTTGATCTCACCTAAACCTGCATTTTGTATGAGGGTAAAACTGTCTTTTAAACCAAACGAAACTCCTTCAAGCACTGAACGGGTCATATGACCGCGTCCATGGCGTAGAGTCAAACCAATGAAAGCGCCGCGTGCCAGTGGATCAGGGTAGGGTGTTCGTTCTCCGCTCAAATAGGGAAGGAATTGCAAGCCTTCACTCCCCGGAGGGATAGAATCTGCTTCTTTCAATAAATCGTCGAATGTCATTGCCGGGGCAAGCGTGTCGTGGTACCACTGCAAACTGCCGGCCGCCGAAAGCATTACCCCCATAAAATGCCACATGCCCGGCACGGCGTGACAAAAAGCGTGAAGGCGTCCCTGTGGCTCGATCAACGGAGAGTCGGTTGGGGCAAAAACCACCCCACTTGTACCGACCGTCAATGCGACCACACCTACATTCACTGCCCCAACTCCGACAGCTCCTGCAGCCTGATCACCGCCGCCGGCCGCAACCGGAGTTCCTGTTTTCAGGCCGGTAGCGGCAGCGGCAGCAGGTGTCACGCGACCGGTAAAATCCGGTCCTTCAAATGTAGGCGGCATCCAATTCGGGTCGATACCTAATTTCCCCAGGATCTCCACCGACCAATTACGTAATTTCAAGTCAAATAGAACCGTACCAGCGCCATCTGCTTTATCGAGAGCAAATTCATCGGTTAGCTTGTAGCGGATATAGTCCTTGGGTAGCAGAATATGCCTAACTTTTGCGTATACATCAGGTTCGTTCTCCTGTACCCACAAAATTTTAGGCGCAGTAAAACCCGTCAAGGCTACATTGCCGGTGATTTGAATAAACTTATTTTTTCCAACGCGCTGATGGATTTCATCACATTGGGCTTGCGTCCGTTGATCGTTCCAGAGGATGGCAGGACGCAAAACATTACCTGCATCGTCAAGAAGAACCAACCCATGCATTTGTCCGGTCAAACCAATCGCAGCGACTCTATCCCCCTCAATAGCCGCCTTTTTCAGAACGGATCGGATGCTCGCAGAGACCGCTTCCCACCATTGATGCGGATCTTGTTCCGACCAGAGCGGTTTCGGCGTTTGCAGCGTATGCGGCGAGGCGGCCACTGCCACGACCTCGCCCTCTTCATCGATTAACAGCGCCTTGCTGGATGTCGTTGATGTGTCGATCCCAAGAAAATAGGTTCCTGACATTTTTGGTCTCTCATGTCGGAGGGATGATTGCCGTGCCGGATGGAATTATGGTTTTAGCGTACGCCCAGAAGGACCTCAATGGTCAATTGGTCCAGTCTTTCATATTTTAATCCGCGTTTACCGATAGCGTCGCGGTCGAACGACTGGGCTTTTAAATCGGCGGCTTTTTTACCACTATATTTTCCGAAGTATTGATTCATGGAGCCGTCATCCTTACCAATTTCCGCCAGCAAGGACTGGATTTCTTTATCGGCGTTGAACTCTGCGGCTTTATCCTTCAGGATCAAATAGGTGCGCATGCAGCCGCGTGCAAAATCTTTAACACCCTCATAATCTTCGGTGCGATAAGCATGCGCATCAAAATGACGGGAACCCTGATAACCGACATCTTCCAGGAATTTAACCAGGAAGAAGGCAGCTTTGGGATCGCGTGAACCGAAACGCAGGTCCTGGTCGTAGCGGCCCGGATACTGGTCGTTCAGGTCGATATGGAATAACTTACCGGCTTCCCAGGCCTGCGCCACACCATGCAGAAAGTTAAGACCGGCCATATGTTCATGTGCCATTTCGGGGTTGACACCCACCATCTCGGGATGGTCAAGCGTCCCAATAAAAGCTAGCATGTGGCCAGTAGTTGCATTATACATATCGGCCCGCGGTTCGTTTGGCTTGGCTTCCAGCGCAAATTTGAGATCGTATTTTTTATCCAGGGCATACTCGCACAGGAAATTCATGGCCTCGCGGTTGCGCTTGATGGCGTCCACCGGATTCTTGGCGGCATCGGTCTCTGTACCTTCACGCCCACCCCAGAAGACATAAACTTTGGCCCCCAGTTCCACGCCCAGATCGATTGCGTTCATGGTCTTCTGCACGGCATAGGCGCGCACCTTTGGATCGTTGCTGGTAAATGCACCGTCTTTGAAAACGGGATGGTTAAATAAATTGGTGGTGGCCATGGGAACGACCAAACCGGTATCGGCCAGTGCCTTCTTGAATTCCTTCAGGATCTGCTCCCGCTGCGAAGCACTGGCATCGATGGGGATCAAATCGTTATCATGAAAATTGACGCCGTAAGCGCCGACCTCACCCAGCAGGCGGATCAGCTCGGCGGGCGTTTTCGATTCCCGCACAGGGCCGCCGAATGGGTCCCGGCCGGTGTTCCCGACCGTCCATAGACCAAAAGTGAATTTATGTTCGGGTTTGGGTTCGTACGATGTGGTCATTCCGTTATCCTTTTGTGGAGAGTCTCACCTGGTGGAAACACTTGCATAACCTTTTCCAGCGTAATGAGCCAATCAGATTAGCGATGCTTCTTGAAATATACGTCGGCGTAGACAGCCGCAACCAGGATGATCGCTTTCACAACATACTGCCAGGCGGGGGCTACGTTCAACATTTGCAGTCCGGTGGTAAGGCTGGCAATGATCAATGCACCGATCAATGCACCAGGAATGGTGCCAACGCCGCCCAATGGGGATGTTCCACCCAGGATACAGGCAGCAATCGCATCCAATTCATAACCGGTGCCGGCTGCAATCGTGCCATAACCAACGTACGAGGCCAAAACCACGCCGGCCACGCCGCACAGAAAGCCCATCAGGACAAAAACCCTGAATAATACGCCACTGATATTGATACCGGAGAGGCGGGCTGCTTCCTTATTCCCGCCAAGAGCATAGGAGTACCGGCCGAAGCGAGTGTTGTTGGTAACATGTATCATTATCATCGCAACAATCGCAAGCAACAATACCGGTGCGGGGATGCCTCTATAACTATTGACGGTATAGACATACGCAAGGACCAACACCACCGCTACACCCGCCGTCAGTAAATCGAGGTAGAGAGCACGAGGTTTAAAACCATACTTCTCTTTACTACGCCGGCCGCTGAACACGTTCCATATAAGGACCCCTACAATCCCCACAAATATCACCCAGCCCCAGACAGGCGGAACGTATCCCTGGGCAATATCAGAAAATACTGCTTGATGGGCCGCAATGGTTTTACATTGTGTAACCAGTAGGATGAGGCCGTTGAACAGCCACATACCGCCCAAGGTCACGATGAATGCTGGTAAACCCAGATAGGCAATAATATAGCCTTGGACAACCCCGGATATTACGCCAACCAGCAAGCCACCAATTACGGAAAGGATGGCTGGCAGGATCACTTGACCAGGGAGTAATTGGAACCAGACATAGAATTGCAGATAAGCACAAACCACGGAGACAAAACCAGCCAGCTTGCCTACCGACAGGTCGATACCTCCCGTTACGATCACCAGCACCATGCCGATGGAAAGGAAGGAAGTAACGGCCATTTGGCGGAAAAGATTGGAGATATTTTGAGGATCCAGGTAACTGCCCTGGGTCGCAAAGTAAAAGATTGTCCAAATACCGACCACTGCAATGAGGAGTATGTAAGATTGGATGTTGCTTCTTACACTATGCATAACCCTGGTCCCTAATGATTGCGCTTTCACGTCATCAACAGTCGAAATGTTCACGGGATTACCTCACTTTATTCTTTGTTTATTTTCAGGCAACTGCAACGCCGGTTGCTAATGCCATCACATGTTCTTTGTCGGCCCCTGAAGCAGGCAACGTGACCGTTGAGTGGCCACGAAACATCACCATAACACGATCGCTCATTCCCAGCACTTCTTCCAGTTCACTGGAGATCATTATGACTGCCACGCCTTTCTCGGCCAGTTCATTCATCAGCTTGTAAATCTCGAATTTCGCCCCGACATCAATGCCGCGGGTCGGATCGTCCATGATCAGAACTTGCGGATTGGACAGCAGCCATTTTGAAATGACCACCTTCTGCTGATTGCCACCCGATAAGGTTTCAGCGGGCACCTCAAGATTGGGCGCCTTGATGGTCAGACTCTTGGCTTCCTGCATACTGGCCTGCATTTCCAGATTGGCATCGATGCGGAAGAATTTGGAAAATTGATCCAGGTTGGGAAGGGAGATGTTTTTAAGGATCGATTGGATCAACACCAACCCCATCCTTTTGCGATCCTCCGGCACCAGACTCAAGCCGGCATTAATGGCCTCGCGGGCGCTTTTTGGATGGATTTCCTTACCCGCCACCAGGATTTGCCCTTTGGAAACTTTGCCATACTCGCCGAATAACGTCAAAACCAACTCTGTACGACCAGAACCCATCAGGCCGGCGATACCAAAAATTTCGCCTTTGCGCACGTTGAAACTTACACCGTCAAGGACTTTGCGGGCGGGGTTTTCGGGATCGTTTGCTTCGAGGTCCT
>CAZPCR010000089.1:0-9312 GCA_964585035.1 uncultured Anaerolineaceae bacterium | reverse complement strand
GCCGTAAAAGGTCCGGCTGCTAAAATGTATCTCGAACTGGGCATACAGCCATCTGTGATATCAGTCGCACAACAATATAAGGGCATTGCGACACATTTCGTACTTGATAAAACCGACGCGATGCTCCAACCGGATATTTTGAGATTAAATATCAAACCCTTTGTCACTGATACGCTCATGAAAACTTTTAAAGATCGGCAGCAATTGGCCCTGGATGTGCTAAACTTTATGGGATCCAAAAACCAATGACACTCTGGGCCATCGTACCTGTTAAGCCTCTTCGGCGCGGCAAATCGCGCTTGGCAGGCGCCTTGTCAGAAGATGAACGCGCTGACCTCAACCGCTTTTTATTGGAGCATACGCTAAAGACATTGATTGAATTGGAAGAGGTAGACCAGGTACTTGTGGTTAGCCGCGACACATCGGTGTTGGCCATCGCTCGTGAAATGGGTGCACGAACCGTTCAAGAAGATGGCGCACCTGCCTTGAACACTGCATTGAAACGAGCCACGGTTATCGCGCAGGTTTATGCTTCTCGTGGGGTGTTGGTTGTACCGGCGGATTTACCACTACTCTCACGGGAAGCTATTTTGACATTGCTAGACCGGGCATTTAATCCGCCTGTGATCGTCATAGCTCCTGACAGACATAAAAAAGGGACAAACGCACTCCTTCTCTCCCCAGCAAACATTATTGAGTATGATTTTGGATCGGACTCATTCAAACGCCACTGTGAGCGTGCAGAGAAATCAGGCGCCCGGCTCGAGATTGTTGACTTGCCCAGCCTAGGATTGGATTTGGATTTACCTGAGGACCTTGAGCTTGTCCGTAAGTTGGAGGTCCTGAAAATGCAGAAATGAGAATATTTTTTTCGATAAGCTAATAACATCAGGGAAGGCATTAGGGGTTATTTCATTGACCATTTGCTGGCTGGCGCCCTTTCCGTGCTCAGCTTCTTCATTTCCAATAATAAAGAAATAGACAACTTAATATGACATAACACACTCTGGAAACGGAGCTTTTTCATTTTGTAAATTTCCTCCGGATGCTATAATGAATTTGGTGTTTTTGATAAAAAAAACCCAAATATGTTTGAATTGAGGTGTTCCATGGAAAAGAATGACCATTCAAATTCTCTTATCATGACTAAACACCAACTTAAGGCAGAACTTTCAAGGTGCGAGTATTGCGAAGAAAAACCTTGCCAAACAGCCTGCCCTGTAAACTGCTCACCGTTTAATTTCATTATGGCAGCTCGCGTAGGGCATAAATCAGATATCAAACGCGCAGCTGCGGAAATAATGAGAAATAATCCATTGGGTGGCGTTTGTGGCTTGGTTTGTCCGGACCGTTTCTGCATGTCTGCCTGTTCACGTAAGGACTTTGATGGGTCTATACAGATTCCAAAGGTACAGGCAACTTTGGTTGAAATGGCTAAACAACAAGGTGGTATTCCGAAATTCTCCACCCCGCCACTTAATGGAAAAAAGGTTGCCGTAGTCGGCGGTGGTCCTGCAGGCCTTGGTGCAGCAGCTGCATTGGCACAGATGGGATATCAAATTGATATTTTTGAGAGCCGCAAGAATCTGGGCGGCATGATCAACCTGATTCCTGATGATCGCCTTGATAAAAAAATAGTCCAGACTGATATTGAATTCCTTCTCTCCCTGGGATCAATAACAGTCAAGAATGGTATGAAGATCGAGGCTCCTGAGAAATTATTATCCCAAGGTTATCATGCTGTTTGCATCACTATCGGCCTTTGGAAACCAATAGAATTAGGAATTGGCAACGAGGGCGTGGCCATTAAAATGGTTGATTTACTCTCCGATCCAAATGCCTACAAGTTCGATGGAAAAGTTGCGGTTATTGGAGGCGGTGCAACGGCTGTCGACTGTGCAATAACCGCAAAAGAAAGAGGCGCCAGTCATGTAGAAATGTTCATGTTGGAGAAGCTGTCCGAAATGCCGTTAACTTTTGCGGAACGACAAGAGTTAATTGACTATGATATTGAAGTAAATGGACGGATTCGCGTAAGTAATATTATAAATAATAACCTTGGAATTTCAGGGATTGAAACCAAAAAAGTTCAACTTCCCGATGGACAGCCATTCAAACCCGCAAACATCCGCGATTTAGAAGGAACCGAGGGTAAAAGAACTGGTTTTAATTATGTCGTGATGGCAATTGGTATGCGTTCCACAAGGCCAGTTGAAAAGACAGCAGGAATTTTTTATGCTGGTGATGTAACCAATGGCCCGACAACGGTGGTGGAAGCGGTTGCCGCAGGTAAAAATGCCGCGGTTGATATCGATGCGTATCTAAACCATCAAACAAAACCTGCGATAGATAAAATCACCAAATCATTCCACAGCCTTTCTGGCTATAACAAGCTACCGGTTTCTTTAAACACTGATTTTTTTGGACATCAAATCCGATCACCCTACCTTCTCTCGGCATCTCCATTAACGGATGGGTTTGAACAGATGTCAAAAGCATACAAAAGCGGCTGGACCGGCGGGATCATGAAAACCGCTTTCGACAATGTTCCGATCCATATTCCAGGCGGGTATATGTTCACATTTAGCCCTTCCACATATGCAAATGCTGATAACGTATCGGGACATAGCCTTGATCGCGTTTGCAGCGAAGTGGAACAACTTATTAAAAAGTGGCCTGATCGACTTACGATGGCGTCGACAGGCGGACCTGTAACGGGTCAAGATGAAACCGATAAAACTGGATGGCAATCAAATACCCGTAAGCTTGAGGGGGCCGGAGTTATGGGAATTGAATACTCCTTATCCTGTCCGCAAGGCGGAGATGGGACGGAAGGCGACATCGTTTCCCAGAATGCGGCGCTGACGGCAAAGATCGTTTCCTGGGTTATGGAAGCCGGATCTCCAGATATACCAAAGCTTTTCAAATTGACCGCGGCTGTAACCTCCGTTGTACCGATCTTACGGGCGATCAGGAATGTTCTCGAAAAGTATCCTGGCAGTAAAGCTGGCGTCACACTGGCAAATTCTTTCCCCACTCTCGCTTTTCGCCCGTTTACAAATGGTGATCCTTGGGAAAAAGGTGTCGTCGTAGGAATGAGCGGTGAGGGAGTAACGCCGATATCAAACCTTTCTCTCGCGCAATCTGTCCCGGAAGGGATCGAAATATCTGGAAATGCCGGACCTATGAACTACAAAGCCGCAATGGATTTCCTTGCATTGGGAGTCAAGACGGTTCAGTTCTGTACTATCGCGACAAAATACGGCTATGGGATCATTCATGAGCTTGAGTCTGGAACCTCGTTCCTTATGCAGGAACGCGGGATAAAGTCCATGAGAGAATTGATTGGAATAGCGCAACCGCATCCAATTATCGATTTCATGTCTCTTTCTCCTGTAAAAAGACTGTCGGAAATCAATTACGAATTGTGTGCTTCCTGCGGTAACTGTGCGCGTTGTCCATATTTAGCCATAGACCTGGACGATATGGGCAACCCCCATACGGATCCGGCTAGGTGCATAGGCTGCTCGATTTGCGCAAAGAAGTGCTTTGTGGGCGCGATCAGTATGAGAGAACGCACTCCCGAAGAATTTGCGGCATTAAGGGAAAACTAATTACGAATTAAGTGTGGGTGCAAAATCTACGGATGAACGGAGATGCTTAGAAATGGCTATTCGATTTGAAAATGGTATTGTCCTTACATTAGGTGCTGATAATCACGTTATATGGAACGGGTCTGTTGTTACGGATGGTGAAAATATTGTTGCAGTTGGCGATACAGCTGAGATGAATCAGCGCTATCCCAAAGGTGAAAGCGTAGATTGCACAGGCAAAATTATCTTGCCAGGTTTTATTTGCACACATCATCATTTCTATTCAACGATGGCGCGTGGCATGGCTATCCCGGGGAAACCGGCATCTAATTTCACGGAAGTCCTCGAACGACTTTGGTGGAAGCTTGACAAAGCGCTCTCCGATGAAGACATTACCTTTTCTGCGCAGATACCCTTGATCGAATGCATACGCAATGGCACTACCACTGTAATAGATCATCATGCCTCTCCTGCTTCGAGAGAAGGTTCTCTGGATCTGATAGAAAATGCCGTTCGACAAGCCGGGATCCGCGCCTCCCTCTGCTACGAAGTATCAGATCGAAACGTACCGGGAGGCGGTATCGAAGAGAACGAACGGTTTATTAAGAAAACAGGAAAGGGCGATGGCCAGGTCGCAGCTATGATGGGCCTGCATGCTTCTTTCACCCTATCCGATGAGACGCTTGAGAAATGTGTAAGCATTGCCAAAGATGCGGGAGTTGGATGCCACATTCACGTAGCCGAGGGCGAGGCGGATAGAGAAGACTCTATTAAAAAGTACGGAGTACCGACAGTTAAAAGACTCGACAAGAAAGGCGCCTCCGGAGAGAAGTCTCTTTTTATTCATTGCGTGCATATCGACGAATCAGAAATGGACATTATTGGCTCGACAAAAACGAGCGTTGTACATAATCCCGAATCGAATATGAACAACGCCGTTGGTGTCACCAAGATCCTGGATCTATTAAAAAAAGGCGTAGTGGTAGGTCTTGGCACGGATGGAATGTCCTCCGATATGCTCGCTCAGATGCGATGTGCGTATCTCCTACATCGGCTTGCGAATCTCGACCCTCGAGTTGGTTTTATGGAAGCGCCACAAATGTTATTGCAAAACAATGCGGAAATATGCGAGCGTCAATTCGGGATTCGTTTAGGCGAGATCTCCAAGGGACATCCAGCCGATCTTGCCATTCTCGATTACCAGCCGCCTACTCCGCTTAATGAAGGAAATTTTCTTGGTCATCTTATCTTTGGTTTGGTGGATGCCACGGTTGATACAACCGTGTGTAGGGGAAAAATACTTATGAAGAACAAGAAGATCCTGACACTCGACGAACCGCGCATCGCGGCTCGTTCTCGCGAACTCGCCTCACAGATGTGGCAACGTATCTAGATTCATTCAACCGAATATTAAACGAATTTAAACAGATAATCCCTGGTCAACCAGGGATTATCTGTTTTTATCAAATACAGACTCTCATTTAATTATCAGGGTTCCTTACATTATTACCAAGTGTTATTTGCCTGTTTTGTTTTCTTTGTATTTTCAATAATCTCATTTAACCGAGGATGCTGGCATAAAAAGCAATATCCAAACGGCAATGCAAAAGAACATGAGTTTGGACCTGTAAGGAGGCATTCAGCTATATTGTTTTTGTCGATTTCCAAGGCCCGACAATTGTCTATGTTGTCCTGTTTTGTTTTCGTTGAAGTTGCGGGTATATTAATCATGATATATTTCTCCAAACTACATAATTTCCAAAATACCGGTTACATAATTATAGGACCCTAATTTCATTATAGAATATATAATTCACTTATTCAAGATGATTATCATCCTATTCAACTTTGATATTCATCCTACATGCAGCATGACCATATTTATCCCCTCACCGCTCGCCTATAAATATCCTAAGACCTGACACACTTTCAGGTATAATGTCAAATCCTGCAATTACACCAATATTTATCCATATTAACATCGGTTTTTTTAACCAGATAAACCAGCCAAAAAAGACAATTGAAATCAACTGTTAATCCTGCACATTATTCGAGGAGCGTAAATTGTGGAAAGAGTAGCTTTGTATTTACAAGACTCACATGACCTTCGGGATGGACTTGATTACGTCCGTTACGCTGAAGAGTGCGGTTTCGAAGCAGTTTGGCAGGCAGAATCAAGATTAGTACGCGATGCGATTGTTCCCATGGCTGCTTATGCAGCAGTTACAAAACGAATTAAAGTTGGCTCGGGGGTTATTAATAACTGGACTCGCAATATAGGTCTGTTGGCTGCAACATTTCTTACTCTCGACGACCTGGCGCCTAATCGGATCATTTGCGGAATTGGCGCTTGGTGGGATCCTTTGGCAAGCAATGTTGGCATCAAACGCAATAAACCAGCAACTGCTATGCGCGAGACGGTTGATGTGATGCGCCGCTTGCTTAATATGGAGCGTGTTACGTTTCATGGTGAATTCCATAACGTGGATGGGATCGAGTTGGATGTAGTCCATGGCCGCAGGGAGCCCCGGAATATTCCGATCATGATTGGCGCAACAGGCGATCAAATGATGGAGTTGACCGGTGAGATTGCGGACGGTGTTGTATTAAATTATTGTGTCCCCCCTGAATATAACGACAGAGCATTGGAATTACTTGATAAAGGCCTGAAGAAATCAGGCCGAATGCTGGAAGATTTTGATCGTCCCCAATTAATTGTCTGTTCGGTTGATAAGAGCCACGAAAAAGCGATTGAGACAACAAAAATGCTTCTCTGCCAATATCTCGCCCAGCAGCCTCATATAGCGAAAGCATCGGGCGTTTCCCAGGATGTGATTAACGGCATTCAGGCAATTTTAGGTTGGCCCGCTACAAAAGAACAAATCACGAAAGCAATGCACCTTGTGCCAGACGAATTGGTTTATCGCATAACTGCGTCTGGGACTCCCGAAGAGGCCCGCTCGAAAGTTAATGAATATCGAAAACGCGGCGCGACTTGTCCAATTTTATATCCCGCCGGTGGTAATTTCAAATTACTCATAGATACATTTAAACAGAATTATTCGTCTGTTCCATGTGATGTTCCCGATATTCGTTGACATCAATCATTGCCGGGCGTTCCAATTCGGCTATCTCCACGACATCCAATAACAACCGCTGTTGTCCGTAACGGATCAACTTCATGGTTTTATTGATATCTTCCAAAAGCTTCGTTCCATATCGCTTCTCGATCCTTCGCATCACTGTCTGAATGATTGCAAAGGACATTTTGCTTAACGACTCAAGGGGTTGGTTATGGTGGATCCGTTCTTGTAGGTCAACCTGTGCGATGGAACCTAAGCCAAATTTCTCGAAGACGTCGATGACGATCCCGATTTCAACCCCATAACCCGAAGAAAACGGCATTTGTTCAAACGCCTTCCTTCGTCCCCCATATTCACCCGAAAGTGGCTGAATGAGTCCGGAGAGTTCGGGAAAGAATAGATTCAATAATGGACGCGCTGTTAATTCGGTTACCCTCCCGCCTCCACTCGATTGAATTTGGTTATCCACTTTTAAAGGGCGGTGATAAAACCCTTTGACGAATTGGATCTCAGGATGGAGGATGAGCGGGCCTAATAATCCATAGGCAAATCTCGGATGAATATTCACAATATCTGTATCCAGCCAAATTATGATGTCACCATGAGTCAAGTAAAGACTTTTCCACAAAGCTTCCCCTTTACCTGATCGTAAACCCAGTTCGGGTAGGACTTTTTGATGGATGAAAACTGGTACGCCGAGCTCAGATGCAATTTCCCGCGTCTGGTCGCTTGAATCTGAATCAACTAAAACAATTTCATCTAAAAGGGGAACGCGATTCATCAATGCATCTTTAATGGTTTTTATGACATGACCTACGGTTTCTTCTTCATTCAATGCTGGGAGAGCCAGGCTGATTGTAAGGTTTTGTTTACGTTTGATTTCAACCAATTGTTCAAGGTCGGCAAATTCACCCGCGTGATAAGTATTTTCAGCAAACCACTTGTCGACTAGAACAGAGATTGCGTTTTGGCCAACGACCTCGTTGTCCATATTAATCGGCATTGGTTTGCGGGACTTTACAATTAAAATGCCTTTTGCACTCTGTCGCAATAAGTTTTCAGCCACGGGTCCTATTGAAATTAACGAATCACTTGGCCGGACTGTTGCACCTAACACTAATAAGTCATACTCCTGGACTTCCGATAAAATAGTATTTGTGGGGTCGTCTGTCGTTATTTGTTTACGTTTGACTTCAGGCAAATTCCTTAATACTCTGTCAACACCCTTATATGCAGGATCTGCAAACTCAGTGGTGGAACTCGGCAGAAGATGGAGCGCCGTAATGATTGCTTGACTCGTTCTAGAAATGGAAAGTCCTAGCCGTAGTGAAAGCTCTGCGTAGGGTCCGCCGCGCAGCGAAACAAGTACTTTTTGAGGCTTCTCGGGGATATTTCCACCAGATATCACGATATCGCATGGAGGAAAACGTAATGCGTCAGCTGGAGTAATATTTAACACTTCAAAATGAGAAGACTCCAAAATTAGCAAATCCGGTTTTTCCTCCTGGATTATTCGTGTCAATTCATCCCAAGGTTTATGGGAAACACGTATGTGTTCCATCGATCGTAGATGGGTTTTGCTTGTTAAGTCCCGAAGAATTTTACGCAGATGGCGAGCAGGCATTGCCGCCGTGCTCAGGGACTCTTCATCGGCAATGCCAACAATCCCTATTAAATGTATATTTTCCTTATCTGCAATAATTAAGGCAGTTTTAATTGCTGTCCCATTATCTGCACCATAAACGATCGGTACTAATATTTTTCTGAATAACCTGGTTGAGTACCGTTTATTCATAGGTCAACCTTTCTTTAATAATGGGTCTATTTTATTGGAATATATTTTTTCCCACGAATAGTTTTGTAAGACTCGTTTTCGGAGCGCGAAAACTGAACTTGATTCCAACGATTTTATTAATTGAGCGGCTAAATCACTTGGATCGATATCCAGGGAGAAATAAGTTACTTGTGAACCTCCAAGTTCCCGAAACGGAGCAATATCTGCACAGAATACCGGGATGCCTGCCAATCCGGCCTCTAAAATGGGTATACCAAAACCCTCTTCTCTGCTTGGAAATAATAATAGGTCCGAAAGTCTGTATAAATCCGAGATTACTTCATTGGACACGGGTCGCTCGATCAGCTCAGCTAAGAAATATGCCGCCCCTTCTATGTTCAGCTCACGTCGCAGCTCGGCTAGGCGATTTAAATATTCTGCATTGGTCGGGTTATGGGATCCAAGTGGTCCTGTAACTACCAGCCTGGCGTTTTTAAATCGCTTGCGCAATTCAGCCAGAACTTTTAAGGCAAACTCAATATTCTTCCGCGGAGTAATTCGGACAGGTAAGAGAAGTAGCGGGTCCGCAGCGATTAAATCCAATCGCTTGTAAATCTCTTGTCCTTCCACTCCCAGTTTCCAGAATTTCGCTGCATCGATTCCGTTGGGAACAACCGAAATACGTTTCGCACTGACATTTAGCAGCTTCGCAAGTTCAATTTGACGCGATTCCGATACAACAATCTGGTTTGCTTGCGGCCAATCTGTGCACAGTAAATCCCAGGGATATCCATCGTGGAGTTCGTCCCTGTAACGCGGAGTTGTCCAAGCTAAATCGTGGTGCCACAAAATAAATTTGGGC
>CAZPCR010000088.1:0-9337 GCA_964585035.1 uncultured Anaerolineaceae bacterium | reverse complement strand
TTCCACCAAGTGTACCGAGCATCTCTTCGTCATTTTCAGTATACGCGGTTGTTTTTTCGCTTTCCACATTCAAAACGCCCAGAACTTCATTGCGATATATGAGTGGAACAGCCAACTCTGAGTTTGTGTTGGAACTCCCTTCAATATAACGGGGGTCCTCCCTGACATTATCCACACGCAGAGACCGATGGTGGGCCGCGGCCCATCCCGTAATTCCAGTGCCAATCGGCACTCGAAGTTGAAGGATTTCTTCAGAGTACCCTACGGCTGCCTTGACATCCAACAGCTTCTTGTCCCGATCTGTTAGCATAATTGCTACCCGATCGCCACCGAGCGTAACTTGCAGCCCGGTTACTGCACTATCGAGAGCTTCCTCCAATGTCGTTCCAGACGCAGCTGTTGTCGTTATGTGATGCAACAGGCGATGTTGGGAAAGATGTTCCTGGGTCTCAGCAAATAGTTCGGAATTGATCACGGCAACTGCCAGCTGGTCTGCAAGAATTTGCAACGTCCTTAGGTTGTCGTCAGTAAATACAAAGGGATGTTCGCTCTGTACATCAAGGATGCCTACGATCCTTTCGCCGACTTTTAATGGTATAGCCGCTTCAGAACGAGTATCAGGTAATAAAGGATTCGCATAATAAGTGGCGTCTTTTGCGGTATCGTTGACGATCAAAGACTCGCCGCGACCAGCAACATACCCAACAATCGATTTCGATCCGACACCAAGCTTATGAGCCATCCGCTTCATATGCGCACCAGCATCGCCGGTCGCTTCACGGATCACAGCAAATTCACCCTGAGGATCGATAAGGAAAATTGATGCATGATAGAAATTGAACCGATCGCGGATAAAATTAACGGCTTTTGCCAACAACTCATCGAGGTTTAGCGATCCGCTGATGTCGCGTGCGATATCAGCTGCAGTTTCGAGTTGAAGTGCGCGGCCTCGGCTTTCATTGATAATTCGGGCATTGTTAATAAAAGCCGCAACCTGGTTCGTAAGCGAAATAAAGAAAATCAGATTATTATCGCTAAAAGCATGTTCGTTTTCGAGGTCCTGAATTACCATCGCGCCAATTGGCTTATTTTGTACGATCATAGGCGCACCCATCCAGGATTTTGCCGGTTTTCCGACCATCTTTGCGCCCAACTCCTGAACGCGTCGATCTACATCTTCAACAAGCAGGAGTGGTTTCCCCGTCCGAATAAGGATCGAAGGCAGCCCTTCACCTAATGGAAATGCCTCGATTTTATCTATGCGACCTTCTTCAACCATATAAGGTATGCTTAAGGTTTCCGTAGTTTCATCGTATAAAGCGATAAAAAAGGAGAAGTCACCAATATTCTGACGGATCTGAGTATGGAGCTCAGAGAAGAATTTATCAAGATCCGTAGAAGATTCCGCAATCGCCTGATTGATGTATGCCAGAGCTTCCTGCTCTGACAACTGCCCATCCTTTTCCTCCATCTCTAAAATTTTATCCAGTGTGGTTCCTAATAAACCGGCGATATTTGTATATGGCTGAACCATAGCACTTGTTAATGTGTGTTTAGGACTACCAATCGTAATAAGGCCAACCAATTTGCTGCCATTCAAAACAGGCAGGAAAGCGACGGATTGGTAACTCAATTGTCTTGGATACTCCGTTAATGGATCGGGGAGTACAAACGCCGACCTCTGTCCAATCAATGAAACAGCCGCGGCTTCTGCTATTACGGGACCACTGGATAACAATTTTTCCACTTCGCTCCAGCTGCTTTCCAAATCATTAACTGCGGTACGAATCCTGAGTATTTCCGGTTTATTTGCATCGGTAAGCCCCGCTACTTCAAGCCGGTTTCCGTTCACAGATAAGACTACTGCCGGGTAAGGTGTATCAATAAGAATTCGAGCCGTTGTTTGTAATGCCTCGGCTTTTGTATGGGATGAAGCAATCTGGCGGCTTGCACGTTGAAGTCGCTCCAATTCCTGAAAGTTTATTTGAGTTGATTCTGCCAGTTCCAGGTTTTGAATCGCGACTGCTATCTGGTTGGCCAGGGCCTGCAAAAGGATTATTGTTTCGGGACCGAAGGCCTCAGGTTGTTCACTTTGTACCTCCAAAGCTCCCAGTATGAGACCGCCTACCGAAATGGGGATTGCAACCTCTGAACGCGTCCCAGGCAGTAAATCCTTTGTCAAGTGCAAAGGATCTTCTTTAATATCCGATGCAATACGTGGTTGGTTATTCTCACAAACCCATCCAATAATTGTTCTCGAGCCCACTTCCAAACGCCGGCCTCGTGCCAGCATTTCAGCTGCCACCGGCCCGGATGACCCGCGTAAAATAGCAATTTTTCCATTTCGATCCAGCATGAAAATACTGGCTTCATAAAAATCGAACTGCTCTACGATGAGCTGTACCGTCCGGTTCAATATTTCATCAATATTTCTGGTCGAGGTAATTCGGAGTGCAACTTCAGCGGCCGTACGGACCTGGCGAGTCCGGTCTTCCACCTTTTGCTCCAGGGACCGATAAAGATTATTTAAGTCCTCCGCCATTTGATTAAATGATTGAGCCAGTAAACCAATCTCGTCTTTGCTATGGATATCGGCGCGTTGACTGAAATCGCCATCCGAAAAGCGGCGCGTTATTTCAGCCAGTTTCGCAAGAGGGCGGAAGACGCGTGCCGTTCCGATGAAAATCACAAGGCCCATCGCAATAAGGGAGATGAGAAAAATTGCGATGGTAAAAGGGATAAGACTGTTCAACGGACCGAATATCGCATCCTGTTGAATCTCCAATACGATCCCGGCATGCATCGTATTGGACCAGGCTGCCTGCGCCAAAACCGGACGATCATTCGATGAATTGAATTCCAGAGCGAGGGGTGCCGGACTACCGTTGCCCATTAATGTATCCAGTGCCGAGCTTAAACTAACGTTTTGTGCATTCGACGGCTGAAAAACTCCGAATTGATTTTTATAGGGATCAATCCCGATGAAAAATTTTGATTGTCCTACCGGTAAAATGAAATAAGCATTGGAAGAGGGATATATATTAGAGATCGATTGTAAATTGCCCTGAAGATCCTGGGTCTCGGTAAAGCCAACCAAAGCCGCGGTCGGCTTGCCGTCGGAATCTGGATAAGGAACGATCGTTGCCAATACCATTTGATCAGGATAAATGGCTGCGATGTTAAAAAGTACATACGATTGGTCGTTCCCCGTCAACAATGTATTGTATGCAGGCGAGTCCTTTAATGAGATACCCTGCCAGGCGGGGTTGCTGGCAATCAAAACTGTGCCATCAGCCTTCATCAATATAAAGTCGTTAAATGTAGGTTTGCCACCGGCAATGTTCAAGGCCCGGACCTGCTGAATGAAATCGCCCTGGGTGGAATTGAAATCGGCGCTCTTCGGGTTTGTTATCAATGCCGTATTAATCAGAGTGGCGATATCGGGAAGACGGACTATACGGTCCAACCGGATATTTTTAGTTTTAACATCCGAGTCCATCTGTTGGATTTGCGAGGTCATTAAGCGTTGAGTCTGGGTTACAACTTGCTCACTTAAAAGAGCGCGGGACCGCAGAAATGCCGCACCAGCCATCAACGTTAAGGGAATAAATGTAAAAATCATCAATGTTCGCACTAGCGAACGTGACAGGCCGCCCTGGTAGCCGGTGTTTTTACTTTTATTATCTCGAGAGGAATGCTGGGCAATTGCCATAATAGTTTATGCAAGCTCCCAAACTTGTTCGCCATTCATAATGCGGCGGATTTGATCGGGGAAACGATCGGGGTCCAACGGTTTGCCAAGGAAACCATCGAAACCAGCTGCTTTTGCTTTATTCATTTGTTCGACACTCGCTTCGGCTGTTACTGCGACAATGGGAACCGATTTGAAACGTTCAGCCGCACGGATCTTTTTCTGGGCACCGTAACCATCTTCGTAAGGCAGGCGAATATCCATCAAGATCAGATCAAGACGCGGTAAGGTATCAGCATATTCCAGGACTTCATACCCGGAAGTCTTCCACTCACAATGAATGCCAAGATAACCCAGCATACGAGCAATGAGGACAAAATTCGAAACATTATCTTCAACAACCAGAACAGCCGCATCCTTGGGGATGGGTGATTTACGCACAGGCTGTGTGTCTGATGGAATAGAGAAATTAGCCATTGGCATTCCTTGTCAAGAATCTTTCGATTTGCTGTGAAAGTGTGTCAATATCAATGGGCTTTTGTATATAGCCATCGCAACCGGCTTTCAATGAGCGTTCCCGGTCGCCGCGCATGACGTTGGCTGTAACGGCCACTATCGGCAATTTCGAATGCTCAGGCATGGATTTGATCTTGGCTGTCAATGTATAGCCATCCATATCAGGCATATTGATATCCATGAGGGCCAGGTCTATTGATTCGGTTCCGAGTCGTTCCAAGGCCTGCTCTGCGTCTTTGGCCTCCACAACCGAATATCCTTCCACTTCAAGGACACGCCGGACCAGTTTTCTGTTATCAGAGTTGTCTTCGATGTATAAAATGGTTCCTTTGCTTGTCATTTGGTGGCCTCCAAAATTGATTGTACTTGTGGGGAAGAATCATTTTCATAACAGCAGAATTACAAAAAGCCGAGGCGGTTGCCTCGGCTTTTTGAGCGGGTGATGGGATTCGAACCCACGATATCTTGCTTGGGAAGCAAGCGTTCTACCACTGAACTACACCCGCTGGACGGGCGTCATTATAAATCAAGATTCCCTGACGAGCAACTTGTCTACTAACTCCGATAAAGCATCGCCTGCAACTCCTTTCGGGTTTGCATTTTTGAGAGCATCATAGGCCTGGGTGGTCAAACGCTTGGCTTCTTGTCTAGAAAACTCATACGCACCTTCGTCTTTGAGCATTTGAGCAGCTTGTACAACGTCTCCGTGGCTTGATCCTGATGTGAACCAATAGTCGGCAAATTTCCCTTTTTGGCTGACTCCATACAAGATTGGCAGAGAGTTTTTGCGTTCCAGCAAATCGCTAGCCGTGGATTTACCAGTAAGAGATTCCTCGCCCCAGACACCTATCAAATCGTCCTGCACCTGGAATGCCAAACCTAGGTCCCTGCCAAATATGCGATATTGCTCCACGGTCGAGTCGTCTGCATTTCCAAGAATCGCCCCAATTTGTGTACAAGCGGATAGTAAAGCAGCGGTTTTTCCTTCGATCATCGGCCAATAATCCTCTATAGACATATCGTTTCTCTTCTCATAAGAAATATCCAGGAACTGTCCACACGTCAAGTCGAGGCAGGCATTATGAAGTATTCTCCCAGCCCTGATCACTTTTTCGGGGGAGTTTCCATCGTAAAGATCTAATATCGCCTGGTTGGCTATAGCGAATAAGGCATCCCCGATATTGATTGCCATAGGAATACCATACTTTTGCCAAGCGGTAGGCATTCCATGGCGAATTGGTGAATTATCTTGAATATCATCGTGAACAAGAGAGAAATTATGCACAAGTTCAATTGCAGCTGCTGCAGGCATAGCGTGTAGCCACTCATAGCTACAACTCATAGAAACAAGTAACAATAGCATGGGGCGAATGCGCTTGCCTGAAGACTTACGAGTCTGGTCTCCACTTATCCAACCCATATGGTAATTCAGCATGTCATAGAATGGACGTAAACGCGGTTTGTCGAGCCGTGCAATTTGTCGACGGAGCTCAGCTTCGATCAAAGGCAATATTGAATCTGTTTGATCTTGTAGACTCATAGAGATTTGCGCTCCTTATTCATTTGACCTGATATATTTAATTTTTGGAGTTCGAACCCAAGCTGTTCAGGTGTTTTGAAATGAATGACGGTAAACCCCAACTTTTCTGCAGCGGCGATATTCGCTTCGGAATCATCTATTAGTAGGCATTCAATAGCTGGTCGATTGATCATTTTTAGTACTATCTCAAAAATGGCAGGATCCGGTTTAACAACCTTTACCTCGCCAGAAATTACAATGCCGTCGAAAAGCTTGAAGAAATCATATTTTTCAAATGCTATCGGAAAAGTCTCAGATGACCAGTTACTTAACCCATATATCGCATAACCGGCTTTTTTCAATTGTTGTAATATACCGACAGTACCTGGGATTGGGCCAACGATTGAATCTCCCCAATTTTCCCTATATGCTCGAATAAGTTTTGAATAGTGAGGAAATTTAGCCGATAGTTCTGCTATTCCCTGAGAAAATGGACGGCCTTTATCCTGTTGCAAATTCCATTCAGGGAAATTGATTTCAGAGAGGAATCTTTCTATATCAGATGGGTCATTGAAAAAACGACGATATATGTTATGCGGATTCCAATCTAGCAAAACTCCCCCAAAGTCAAAAACGATCGATTGAATTTTATTTATGCTCATTGAACGAGATTCTAACAGGAATTTAAAGAATGGAATTTTGCTGAAGTTGTTGGTTATATATCAAGGGGAGATTGGGCGCCAAAGTTCGAAGCCTCCGAAGCCTGTAGAACCCAGGATCGCATCCCGTTCCTGGGTCCATGTGTGGAAAATCCCTGCTTTCGGATCCGTTGGATTATAAAGCATTGTTTCTGCAATGACGAAGCCTTGCGGAGTTCCAAAATTGGTAACGGAATATGTATTCATATTACTATCGACCCGGGTGACAACCAGCATGTGATCGAAATTACCTCCGGAGCCATGCCAGATGAAAAGGAAGTCGCCGGGTAATAGTGGAAAATCATGCCAATTCGTTTTGTTAAGAGGAGTGGAAAATTTAATATGTAAATACCTGCTTGAAGGAAACGCCTGCTGAAGCAATTTCTGATCACCAGTCGCCAGCGGATTTAATAGCCAGAAATCATGGGGAACAATCCCTGAATTATTTAATAAACCAGCACCTTGCATTATGGCGATGGCTAAGGGGCCGCAAATATTATCCGGATCGCCATAGCCCACGCCATTAATCTCTTTTGCAGAACGGATAGAATCCTTAACTGTAGACTGTGCGTAATTTAAAGATGCTCTGTATAATGCTATTTGTTCGTCGTCTGATAATGCGCCGGTGAAGATCAAGCCACCATTATTAATTGTTGACTGTACTGCATCAGGAGTTCCTGTTGCAGGAAGCGTTGGAGTCAGAGTATTGGTTGGAATGTTAATAGCAGTCGGAGTGAGAGACGATGTTGAAGTAGGAAATTGTATTTGCGTTGACGTAATGAGTGGTTTTGCGAGTTCAATTGTTGGAATTGTCAATGGGATGGTTGGCGGCAGGGTTGAGAAGCGAGTTATAAATACAAAAACTGCAGCAAAGCCTAATAACGAAATCAATATTCCAATCCCCAGCCCTATTCCGAGATACTTTATGGTAGACACCTGAAGATACCTACACCAAAACCAAGTTTTGAGATGTTAACGCTTCAAGTCTGTCCACTCCAACCGCAAACATTGTTACCTTTAACTGTTTACTGGTTAACTCCATCATTTCCATTGCATTCTCCGTCGATATTACAGCAGCTTTCAGAAAAATGCCAGCCATACCACCAAGCTTTGCGCCGAGAGCGACACACTTGGCGATATCAAGTCCGTCCTTGACGCCACCGCTGGCGAAGATTGCCATTTTGGGCGCAGCCTTCTTGACATTCAAAATCGAGTCTGCAGTGGGGATGCCCCAACCAACGAAAGTACCTGCAAGTTCACGAGTGAATTCGTCTGCAGCGCGATGCATTTCTACTTGTGACCAACTCGTTCCTCCTGCACCTGCCACGTCAATTGCCGATACGCCGCAGTTTGCAAGTAGTTTGGCCGTACGTTCCGATATGCCCCAACCAACTTCTTTAGCAATAACTGGTACTTCCAACTTCCCGCATACCTCTTCTATTTTCCTGGCCAACCCCTTGAAATCAATATCCCCTCCCGGTTGGACTGCTTCCTGCAGAGGATTCAAATGCAGGCAGAGCGCATCTGCAGCAATCATGTCAACGGCTCGGCGGCATTCGTCCAGGCCGTAACCGTAATTTAGCTGTACTGCACCAAGATTGGCAAAAAGTAAAATATCGGGGGCGTATTTTCGTACCTGAAATGTGCCGACCTGGCTCGAGTCTTCCAGGGCGGCACGCTGCGAACCAACGCCCATTGCTATTCCGGAGGCCTGGGCAGCCTCCGCCAGGCGCCTATTAATTGTACCGGCTTGTTCCGTACCTCCGGTCATCGAGGATATCAAAATTGGGGCTTTGAGCCGCTTTTTAAAAATAGTTAGATTTGTATCGACATCGTCCAAATTCAACTCTGGCAGGGCCTCGTGGACAAAGTGATATTTTTCCAGTCCAGTAGTCAGCGATGAGCGCACATCCTGCTCAAGGTTGATCTTGATATGGTCGGCTTTTCGCTGTTCAATTGGCGCAACTTTTGGCATATACCAGTGTTCCTGTGTTTGAAATATGAAAACCCGCTTGTGTTACAATGGGCGCGACAAAAATGCTAACTATTGGAGGATTATCTCATGGCTGACACGTTCGCCGAAGTCAAGAAAATCATTGTTGACCTGCTTGGGGCAGACGAGAGCAAAGTGACCCTGGAAGCCCGTTTTCGCGAGGAACTCGAGGCGGATTCACTCGATCTCGTTGAATTAATCATGGCTTTTGAAGATAAATTTGGAACAGAAATCTCTGATGAAGCTGCACAAAAAATCACTACCGTGGGCGAAGCTGTATCTTACATCGACGCACATAAATAACAATGCGATTATAACCGTAGAGCCGCCTAGAGGCGGCTCTACGTGTTTAATACGTTAATTTAGCAAACTAGGAATTTCTTCGGGGTGTTTTGCAACTTTTACACCTGCTTCTTCTAGTGCTTTTACTTTATTGGCAGCCGTTCCGGAGGCTCCTTCAATGATTGCACCGGCGTGTCCCATCCGTTTACCAGGTGGGGCGGTCTGCCCTGCGATAAAGGAAACAACAGGTTTTGTCATTTTGGCTGAAATGAATTCAGCCGCTTTATCTTCATCAGTACCCCCGATTTCACCGATCAATACTATCTTTTCCGTTTGTGGATCGTGCTCGAACATCTCCAAAACATCGACGAAATTTGTTCCGTTGATGGGGTCCCCGCCAATCCCTACACAGGTCGAAGCGCCCATGTTAACCAACTTTAGCGCATATAAGACTTCATAAGTCAGTGTTCCTGAGCGTGAGACAACTCCAACATTGCCGGGTATGGCAATGTCCCCGGGAATGATGCCCACTTTAGATTCGCCGGGAGTTAATAACCCCGGACAATTTGGCCCGATCAGCCGTACTTTTTTCTGATCAATATAATTACGAACCCGCATCATATCCTGAACCGCGACGC
>CAZPCR010000087.1:0-9398 GCA_964585035.1 uncultured Anaerolineaceae bacterium | reverse complement strand
GCCACCAATTTCAAATCCGGACCCGATGCGGACAAGCCAGCTTTATGGGTTGACGGAAATATCCACGCTTCAGAAGTTGCCGCATCTGCGGCAGCACTCTATCACATTTATACGCTTGTCACGAAATATGGCAAGGATAAACAAGTCACGCAGGCCATGGATACGCGGGCATTTTACATCGTACCGCGTGTAAACCCTGATGGAGCCGAGTGGGCACTGGCTGACAAGCCCAAAGTGGTCCGTTCGAGCACCCGGCCTTATCCATATGACGAAGAACCGGTGGACGGGTTGTTTGAAGAAGATATCGATGGCGACGGGCGCATCCTGTCCATGCGAATCCCTGATGCAAACGGAAGCTGGAAGAAGCATCCGAAAGAACCGCGGTTACTCGTGCGGCGCGATCCTGCCGAAACCGGCGGTAAATATTATCGGGTGCTTCCGGAAGGGTTATTAAAGAATTATGATGGCGCCACGATCGAGATCCGCGGTCCAAAAGAGAGTCTAGATCTTAATCGAAACTTTCCGGTGGTATGGAAACAGGAAGCCGAACAATCCGGTGCCGGACCCTACCCTGTAAGCGAACCAGAGTCGCGTAATTTGGTGGATTTTATTGTCAATCATCCGAACATCACAGGCGTCGTAACATTTCATACATTCAGCGCTGTGCTCTTGCGGCCCTATGATGACCGACCGGACGAAGCATTCCCTTCTGAAGACCTGTGGACCTACCAAAAGATTGGGGATCAGGGCACAAAACTGACGGGGTACGCCAACATTTCGGTCTATCATGATTTTCTATATCATCCCAAGAAAGTGACAACTGGCGCGTTTGATACGTGGACATACGACCATCTGGGAGTCTTTGGCTGGACGGTTGAATTGTGGAGCCCGTTAAAGCAAGCCGGGTTAAAAGGTTATAAATATATTGATTGGTTCCGCGAACATCCAGTGGAGGACGAACTAAAGCTTCTCAAATGGAGCGACAAATATTTGGGCGATGCAGGATACGTGGACTGGTATGAGTTCGATCACCCTCAGTTGGGCAAAGTAGAACTGGGAGGTTGGGACTGGCTGCATACATGGACGAATCCCCCCGGCATTTTCCTGGAAAAAGAGATCAAATCATTTCCCGATTGGTTGGTATGGCAGGCGTTAATCTCGCCGAAATTGGAAATAAGCCAGGCAAAGGCCATATCCCTGGGCAATGGAACGTATCGCGTGCGGTTAGTTGTCGAAAACACAGGCTGGCTGCCGACTTATGTTACAAAGAAGGCTCTGGAAAAGAAGCTGCGCGGTGTGATCTGCGAGATCCAATTACCCAAGGGAGCCAAACTTGAAACTGGGAAAACGCGTGAGGAACCCGGTCAATTGGAAGGCCGCGCATACAAAGAGGCTATGGTCAACTCCACCACAGAAGGCACACAGGAGCGTTTGAAAGTGGAGTGGGTGTTCCACGCCCCAAATGGCGGTAAGGTGAAATTGATCGCCCGCCATGAACGGGCGGGTACGGTAAGGACGGAATTAGAATTGAAATAAATATAAAAGCGGATGGTGTGATCCATCCGCTTTTATATTTTTCGCATCGACGATAGATCGTCAGATTTTCATCCTCCATAGCGGGAAGGCTTGATCGTACCCTTTTATATCACCCGAAAAGCGTGTAACCATGTTCGGCTGAACATTTTTCTCCAGGAACTGAACTACTTCGGGATCGTCCCTAACCGATTCGGAGAAGATCACTTCTCCGCCATTCGAGAAGTCCGGCAGGCGCGCCGCAATGTTAACCGTCGATCCGAAGTAATCCAACCGGTCATTCAAGTTCACAATAAGGCACGGGCCATGATGGATGCCAGCTTTGAGCCACAATCCTTGGTCACGTTCTGTCAGCGTCTTCTGCACGTTCTGAACGGCTTTTAGAGCGGCTGATGGTTTGCGAAAAGCGGCCATCACAGAATCGCCCATAGTCTTGACGATCCCGCCTCCCTCCAGAATAACTGATGCTTCCAGCACCTCGAAGTGTTCGCGAACCCGGCCGAAGGCTGATGCGTCACCGATTTGTCTGTAAAGGCGCGTGGAATCACGTAAGTCTGTGAACATCAAGGTGACTGATCCAACTGACAATTCCTCACCAAGGCGTAAAACTTCGGTTGAGAACAGGTCGCGGAACACTTGCAAAATTGTCACATCGACTGCAGTTGCAGCCTGGTCGGACCAGGCAGTACGCTCAACCTGGAAGGTTTGCGGTTCCTGGGTACCATTCAACAAGCGAACGCGCGGCAATAATGAGACACGTGCCTCTCCATACGGCCAGCCATCAGCGCCTGCGCGCGCTTCAAACGATGATTCACCGCTTTTTTCAGCGATCAAACCGCGTGATCCGGAAAGCCCAGATGCCCTTAGAGTGTAGCGTCCCTCTTCAAGCCGTGTAGCAAAAGTCATTTCCTCCCGAGGCCAGAGAGTTTGCATCAAAACAATATGGGGCTGGCGCTGAGGACTTCCTACACAGAATTCCAAAGTTAACTCAATAGATCGCACCGAAGGATTGGGTCTGAATATCACTTCCACGTTGTGGTCGAAGTTAGCTGTGAAATCAATGTTGCATGTGCTGCAATGAACAGCCCCATGCACATTTCCCAGACTCGTGCTTGAGTCTGCTACACCTCGGCAGGAGGGGCAAAGGAGATCCCAGGACATATCCAGCAGGCCCAGGCGGGTTGCCCGGAGAAAGGTTTCCAGAACGGATCTTCGCGGCAGCGCCCATCGATCAGCCAATACATAAGGTCTGACCCTTTGCAAGGAGAGATCGTCGGCATTTTCAAGAAATTCGCCAAGATGCTTCACCAATATCGGATCTGATCCTTGTTTGATAAGTGAGTTGCTTAACGAGTTTAAGCGAGCTCGTTGACCCGGACTTAATTTCCCGGTGCGAGCCACTTCTTCTGCGAACCCGCCTCGTTTCGCAAAACTATCATACAAATGGAATATTCTTCCGAACTGGAATTTACTGAAAACGCCAATCATTGTAAGGATCCCCAAGGTACCGATAAAATTACGGGGACGGAACCAGTTTTTATATACCAGGTGTGTACCTTGATCAGTGAGCGGCTGCAGAGAAACCTCAACGCGCATTTCTGCCACAGGTCCCCCGCGATACCGCCTAACAATCCCGAAACTATACGGGTAGGACCAATCAAATGGTTCTTCGTCCCATTCAATAAAGGAGAGCGGAAAGTGATAACGGACGTGCCGTATGCCCTTGTTTATATCGAGCAATCGAATAGGAGGCAGACCGGTATCACGGTTGAAGCGGTTAGTATCAGAAACAAAGGGCCAAAGTGTTTCAGGAGAAGATTGTAAATCCCATTCCCAAGTGAAATGATATTCTTTTGCCATATGATTCCTTAGACTATAAACATTAAGAAAAATATAAGATTAATAGAACGAGAACCAAGCGACTCAGAATGGATTTTACAACCAGGGCCATACATTCTTATTTAGGGTTTTGATTGGACCGGTTTTATGGTTCCTTTATTTTATCCCAATATTTTTTCCACAAAAGGCGAGTTTGTGACGGCTATATACGTGTTTTTCCTTGAAATTAATTTCCAAGTTGTTAACTTCGTGTTAAAGAATAATTGCCGGCCTAGCTTATAATGCTGGTGGATATAAAAAGTCATGCCTGAAACCATTATTGTCGTTGAGGACGAACCGTCCTTGCAGGAAACCCTGGTATATAACTTGAAAAAGGAAGGCTATATCGTCGAAGCTGTGGGCGACGGTCGTTCTGCCGTCGAGACTGCCCGACGTTTAAAGCCCGATCTTATCGTCCTCGACTTAATGCTCCCCGAATTGGACGGTTTTGAGGTCGCAAGAATACTTCGCAAAGAAATGACTACTGCGATTTTGATGCTTACGGCTCGGGATGACGAGATTGATCGTGTGGTGGGTCTGGAAGTCGGAGCAGATGATTACCTCACCAAGCCTTTCTCCATGCGGGAGCTGATGGCACGTGTCAAGGCCCAACTGCGCCGGACACGCATGCTGCGAGAAGAGCAGGCCGAGGCAGCCTCCGTACCACACGAGAAACTTACTTTCGACAACCTGTTGATCGATGTAACCCGCCGGGAAGTAACGCTGGACGGAAAGCCCTTGCAGCTTAAACCGAAGGAGTACGAACTTTTCCTGTTTCTTGCCGAACATAAAGGACAAATGCTCTCACGTGAATTTATTCTCGAACGAGTGTGGGGTTGGGATTATATCGGCGACAGCCGCACAGTAGATGTACATGTGAGATGGCTGCGGCAAAAAATCGAAGCAGAGGCAGGCAGCCCAACCCGGATCATCACGGTCAGAGGCGGGGGATACAGGTTCGAAGGTTGATAGCGGTAGGCCATTATGCCATTAATTTATTTGATAATAATCATCCTCCTGACGCTGATCGCTTTAGGAATTGCCTGGAAATATTATGACCTGCAGCATCATTTGGATGAATATTCAAACAGCATCAGACGTCAACCTACTCATCTGCCCGTCGAAGTAATGGGGCTTGAAACCTTATCCAACACCGTCAATTGGCTCGTAGATAACCTAAACCTACAACTTTCTACCACTAACTCGGAACGTAACCGTCTTGCAACTGTGCTTGACCAGATGACCGACGGCGTGCTGATCGCCGATTCGAACGGACAAATACAATTTGCCAACCCAGCCGTACACCGGTTGTTTGGAATTCCGGAGCCGGTCGGTCGTAGCGTGACCGAAGTCCTCCGCAATCATCAACTCGTCGAAGCCTGGCGCCGGTGCCAAAATACGAACGAGTTGCAAAGCGAGTCGGTCGAGATCCCCACCCGACACCAGTACCTGCAACTCATCGTGATCCCCGATCAACATGCCGGGGGCAGCCTGCTACTTGCCCAGGATTTGACACGCGTCCGCCGGCTTGAGACTGTGCGTCGTGATTTTATTTCCAATATTTCCCATGAGCTTCGAACGCCGCTGGCTTCCTTAAAAGCGCTGACCGAAACTTTGCAAACTGGCGCACTTTCAGACCCGGAAGTAGCGCCTCGTTTCCTGGACCGGATGGTTACCGAAGTAGATGCATTGACACAAATGGCACAGGAGCTGCTCGATCTCTCTCGAATCGAATCGGGGCAGGTTGAGTTGAACCTTAAGAGCGTGTCCCCGCATGAATTATTGCAATCCGCGGCTGAGCGGATGAATATGCAAGCCGAACGGGTTGGGCTGGACCTTCGGGTCGAATGCAATGATGAATTAACGAGTCTCCGAGCCGATCCAACCCGACTGGAGCAGGTATTAGTCAATTTGATCCATAATGCAGTTAAATTCACACGTCCGGGCGGCGAAGTAGTCCTGTCCGCTGAACCTGCAGAAGGGGCGGTAATGTTTGCCGTCAAGGATACCGGTATTGGCATACCCGCCGACGACCTGCCGCGGATCTTCGAGCGCTTTTATCGGGTTGATAAGTCACGCACCGGCAGTGGGACAGGACTGGGACTATCCATTGCCCGCCACATCGTCGAGGCACATAGTGGAAAAATATGGGCAGACAGTATAGAAGGACAGGGAAGTACATTCTTCTTTACTATCCCACAAGGTTTGTAAAATTTTCTTATAGAGCGACTCTCTTTGTAAATTTAGTCACAAAGTTTTAACACACAAGTCTGGAGAGCGTCCAGATTTGTGTGTTTTAAGAGATCAAATCTTAACAATATTGTTTACCAAATGTTAACCGGTTCTTAGGTCGCTTTTAAAGCTACTAGATTAAGATAAGGAAGGAAATAAAGGAGTACTATGAATGTAGACATGATATTTCTGCTGGTTGTAACGTTATTAACTCTGGCGGTTCTTGGGATCGATATTACTCAAAAACGCCGCCAATAATTGATTAGTAGAGAAGGATAATTAGAATTGATATGAACAAGCATATTCTTGTCACAAACGATGACGGCGTCCTTGCACCAGGATTAATGGCACTTGCCCAGGAAATGCGTAAACTTGGAAAAGTTAGCATCTTAGCACCGGATCGAAACTGGTCTGCCGGCGGCCATGTTAAAACGCTGGACCGAGCATTGCGAGTTCGTGAGTTTATTCTGGCAGATGGCTCGAAGGCTTTTGCCAGTGATGGTGCTCCGTCAGATTGTGTGGCGCTCGCCACACTTGGTTATTTTAAGGAACCGATTGACCTGGTAGTCTCAGGAATTAACATGGGAGCAAATCTTGGCCATGATGTGACTTATTCTGGAACAGTAACAGCGGCCATGGAAGCTGTGATCGCGAATGTGCCAGGAATTGCAGTCTCGCTCGAAACGATCGAAGGCCACCTCGGGGATGTTGATTTCGGTCCATCCGCGCGCGCTGTCAGTAAAGTCATCCAACACGTGATCGAGAACGGCCTCCCGTCGGAGATCCTATTGAATGTAAACGTACCTTTTCTGAAAGATGAAGAGATACGAGGTTTCCGTTTGACACGCCAGGGATTGCGCGTTTATCACAGCCGTCTGGATGAAGGTGTTGACCCGCGCGGTCGACCGTATTATTGGATTGCTGGCGATGCGCCGACCGGGGTGCCTGAGCGAGGCACCGATATTGGTGCATTGGCAGAAGGTTGTGTATCGGTTACGCCTCTCCACCTGGACCTAACCGCTTACCGGGCTGTAACCGACCTGAGCACATGGTCATGGGATGAAGAGAATCAACTCCCGTTTTTTGAATTACACGTCCAGGAAAGACAAGAGAAAGTCTAGCATCGTTTTTCTCCTCCTGCTGTTTCTATACGGCGAAACTGCCTATCCAGGGTGAGGGTAGGCAGTGCTGTTTAATATCCCTTTCGGTTCCGATTAATAAAAATAGGTGAAATTTAACAAGACGTTAACATGTTATTCCATTGATATTAAAAGCCGGCTGATAACATGCTTAAAGAACTAAATAATCTAAAAGGAGAAGAAAAAGAAATGTTGAAATTCCTTCGTACGTTCAGTTTCATTGTAGTAGCCATAAGTTTTGTTTTAACGGCTTGCAGTACAACTCCTGCTGCCCCAGTAGTAGAGACACAGGTTGTGAACCAGGTTGTTACGGCCACACCTGATACATCCTTGCCCACACCACTCCCCGCAGGTTCAGTTCAAATAACGGCCGCCGGCGCAACCTTCCCGCTGCCTCTTTATCAGGCATGGACTTATGCTTTTCAATACGTTGACCCCTCAACCGTTATCAACTATCAAGGTATTGGCTCAGGCGGCGGCAAGACTGCCATCATTGCCAATACCGTCGATTTCGCCGGTTCTGACTCTGCTCTAAGCGACCAGAACTATACAGATGGCAAGGACCTGCAGATGTACCCGATGGTCGCCAGCGCTGTTGTAGTGATCTACAACATTAAATTTAATGCTCCTGCCACCGCTTCCGGCACAGGTGCAACTCCCACAGCTACTCCTCTCCCCAAGCTCATTCTTGATCGGCAGACCCTGGTTGATATCTATAACGCCAAGGTTACAAAATGGAACGATCCTGAGATCGTGGCGCTTAACCCAGGTCTTAAGGATGCCCTGCCTGCTGCCAGCATTACTGCCGTACATCGCTCCGATGGTTCCGGTACGACGAATATCTTCACGGCTGCTTTGGCTTCCTTTAGTAAAGATTGGACTGCTGGTGCAGCACAATCAGTTGAATGGCCCGTGGATAAGGCCGGTAACGGAATCGGTGGTAAAGGCAACCAGGGCGTTGCGGCTGCCGTGATCAACACCACAAATTCGCTCGGTTATGTTGAAATAGCATATGCAGTCTCAAATAATTTAACCTTTGCCGACATGATCAACAAATCAGGTAAACAGGTTACCGCCAATGCTGCCAGTCTGGCTTCCGCCATATCTGACTTTGGAGATGCATTCAACGATAAGCTCGTTGCGACGATAGTCGATGGTCCAGGTGCCGGTTCGTGGCCGATTGCCGGCTATACCTACCTCATTCTTCATACAACCAGCATGACTGATTGTGTCAAAGCCAGTAAAATCCTTGAGTACATCAACTGGTCGCTGACTGATCCTTCTGCTGCAAAGCAAGCCGCCTCCCTCGGTTATTCGGTTCTTCCTGACGCTGTACGCGCCAAGGTTATTGCCAAACTCGGCGAAGTAACCTGCAACGGCAAGCCCGTCATGAAACCATAAATTTACATGTAATCTAATACGTCCCTTGGAGGGACTCGCATCTGGCGCGCGGGTCCCTCCAAATCATGTAAAATAAGATTTGGTAGAAAAAAATATCCATCTGCCAGTCAGGATGAGTCATCGAATGAAATTGCTTGAATCACCTGCACGGAAAGAAAAATGAACAAATATTCATTGACTTCAAATAAATTACACTGGACCAAACGTTTTCAAAGAACAATCCGTCATGGAGATATTCCATGGCAAGTGATCATCATCCTGATGTCTATTCTCATAATAATTGTTATGTTTTCGATTGGAGTAATGTTATGGCGGGATTCAACCACTGCCCGAACTCAATTTGGATGGTCGTTTATCATTCCAACTGCGGATGCCACCTGGGATCCTGTTAATAGCATTTTCCAATCATGGCCGTTCATTTATGGTACGCTGCTAACTTCTATCGTTGCGATCATACTGGCTATTCCAGTCAGCCTGGGAATTGCAATCTTTCTTGCGGAACTATGCCCTGAAAAACTGAGACTCCCCCTCAACTGGCTGGTAGAGTTGCTGGCTGCCATTCCCAGCGTCATATATGGTCTCTGGGGAATTTTTGTATTTCTTCCAGTCGTTGTTGCTCCGGTCGGGGAATTCCTATTAAATACACTTGGACGAGTCCCTTTGATCAACGTACTTTTCACTGGACCCGTTCCTCAAAGCGGATCGTCCCGTCTCGCGGCAGCATTTATTTTGATGATCATGATCATCCCAACGATATCTGCTGTGACCCGTGATGTTCTGCTATCCATACCCAGCGATCAACGCGAGGCGGCTATGGCGCTCGGTGCAACCAAATGGGAATCGATCTGGCAGGTCGTTCTACCATTTGGGATGTCGGGCATTCTTGGGGCTGTGATCCTCGGGCTTGGCCGTGCCCTCGGAGAAACCATGGCTGTGACAATGGTCATCGGGAATTCAATCGAAGGTAGTCCTTCGTTGTTACGACCGGGGTATACCATGGCCAGCGTCATCGCCAATGAATTTGCGGAGGCCGTGACCACCTTGCATACCGAGGCATTAATAGAAATCGGTCTGACATTGTTCTTCATAACCCTGTTACTAAATATGGTCGCGCGATTGCTGGTTTGGAGTGTAGCGCGGCGGACAACAATAGAGGCGCGAGCTTGACAACCACACGATTTCATCAACTTATATTCGAAAATCAAGCCAGATTGA
>CAZPCR010000086.1:5840-9453 GCA_964585035.1 uncultured Anaerolineaceae bacterium | reverse complement strand
GTGCATTTGTTTGAATCCATCTCGCGCATTTTACGTTCCCAAAGGGAACTGACCCAGGTATTGGGTCGTGAACCGACCAACCGGGAATTGGCGCTCGAGGTGGGATACCTGCCGGCGTCCGACGTCCAGGCGATCATGCGGGCACAGGCTGAGGAACAGCCGCTGGACCCTGCGCTGCAACGCAGACTGGAATATGCCACACAAAAAGTGGACCGCGTGCTCCGCTCTGCCGAGGAACCCGTATCCCTGGATGGGCCGGTGGGGGACGAGGATTCGAGTCAGCTGGGTGACTTCATCGAAGATGAAGATGCACCCTCGCCCATTGATGCTGCGGCGCGTACGATGCTACGTGAACAGATAGAACATGCCCTGGAAGGGCTTACGGACCGTGAACGCCAGGTGCTGGAGCTCCGCTTCGGCTTAACGGATGGCAGGGACCATACGCTGGAAGACGTCAGCCGTTATTTTGATGTAACGCGTGAACGCATCCGCCAGATCGAGGCCAAGGCCTTGCGTAAGCTTCGGCATCCCACGCGCAGCCGGTCGTTGAAAGATTATTTAGGGTAATCACAGAACCCATACATAACAGAATAACTTATTTGCCTCCCATGCAACAGAACCGTACATCTCCATTGTTGAACCCGCGTGTGCTCATAATAGGCCTGCTCGCGCTTGTATTCCTCACGATTTTATTGCGAACGGCCTGGGTGGGTGATGATTCGTTCATCACCATGCGTACCGTGGATAATTTCATTCATGGATACGGCCTCACCTGGAACGTAGACGAACGGGTGCAGACATTTACGCACCCGCTTTGGCTGTTCCTTCTCATGGCGTCGTATCTTATTACGCAAAATGCTTATTTTGCAGTGATCGGCCTGTGCCTGGTCGTATCCATGCTGACGGTGGTGATCTTCCTTGTTAAAACGCCCGGAGATTGGATCGATCTCGCTCTGGCGGCGGCCATTCTGATCTTTTCCAATGCATTCATCGATTATTCCACTTCCGGGTTGGAAAACCCCGCCTCGCACTTGATCGCCCTGGTATTCGTCATTCTCTTCCTGCTCCCAAATGCGAAGATAGATGATATGAGGCTTTTTTCACTTGGGCTACTGGCCGGTCTCGCAACGCTCAACCGCATCGATACGTCGCTGCTATACATCCCGGCGCTCGCATACCTGGTCATAACCAGGCGCAGCTGGCGAACGGTTGGATTGATCGTGGCAGGCTTTCTTCCGTTTGTGATCTGGGAGATCTTCTCAGTCATATATTATGGCTTTCCCCTGCCCAATACCTTTTATGCCAAATTGAATACCGGTATCCCGTTAAAGGTCATGCTCCAACAGGGTCTCTTGTATTACCTCGATTCGTTCATTTGGGACCCGATTACCCTGGTGGTGGTTGGCATCGCTCTTTACGTTTCGACGAAGGATAAAAAGCAGTTGATGCTTGGCATCGGTATCTGCCTGTACCTGGCTTATATTTTGTTCATTGGCGGCGATTTTATGAGCGGAAGGTTCTTTTCCACCGTTCTATTGATCAGCGCGGTGCTATTGGTCAGGCAGGTGCAATGGATGAGCTTCACGCCCAAGATGATCCTGTTGATCGTGGTTATATTCCTTGGCTTGAACGCGCCGATCACCAGCTTCAGTATCCCGGTTAAACGGAGCATCCTCACGGACGATTACAGCGGTGTCGGCGATGAACAGGCCTGGTATTATCCATATTCGGGTCTTGCGAATTGGGGGCGCTACCATACACTCCCGGTCTCTACGCAGGAATGGGTGGAGCTTGCTGCGCAATTAAAAGCTACTGGTGAGAAGGTGTATGTAGCCAAGGGGATCGGATACCTCGGTTATTATGCCGGGCCGAAACTCCACATCATAGATATGTTCGCCATTGCCGATCCGTTACTGGCCCGCCTGCCGGTGAGAATGGACAAGACTTTCCGGATCGGTCACTTCAAGCGCGATATTCCACCTGGATATGAAGCGACCTTTCGCGATGGAAGAGACGACCTTAAGAACGCTTCACTGATCAAATATTACGACCAGCTCCGCCTGGTGATCAACGGTCCCTTGTGGTCGGGTGAACGCTGGCTCGCGATCTGGAAGATGAATACGGGACAAGATAATTACCTGCTTGAATCTTACGAGAAAAGCCAGTAATACCAAGGAAAATATTTCTCAAATGAAATTTCACCGGAGATACCCTACGGGCACTATGTAAACACAGATAAACGGAGATAACTATAATGGAAGGGAAACTAGTTATAGGAGCAACTAATAGATAAAGGGCGACCATTAGGTCGCCCCTACTGCGTGGTACCGATCGTCATCGCGAGCTTAAGAAACTCATGAGATAAGGGGGTCATTCATTAGTATAAATTCGAGGTTTTTTGGTATGATTAATACTGTGGACAATCTGTGTGAAATACGTCACATTTACTGGCTGATGAAAATTACTTATGATATACTTTGACGCCAGCGTGCAAGATAACACAACCAAACGTTCAAGCGTACCAACTTTGAGGTGTCCATGATGCTTGAGTATATTGCCATTGCCGTAATGATCGCAGTGGCAACTTTAATAGCTGCGATTGCAATTGGCCTGGGGGAACTTTTAGGGCCCAAGAAAAAGTCAAAGGTCAAGGATGAGCCTTATGAATCGGGTATCGCGCCCATCGGCCCCGGAACACGCCGCATGCCGGTGCGTTTTTACCTGGTAGCGGTGCTGTTTATCCTGTTCGACATCGAAGTTGTTTTCTTCCTGCCGTGGGCGGTTGTTTTCCGCCAACTTGGCTTGTTCGGACTGGCTGAAATGTCGGTCTTTATCGTTATCCTACTGGTGGGTTACATTTATGCGTGGAAAAAAGGAGCGTTGGAATGGGAGTAGAACAAAAACTCGGCAACATGGGTATCGTGACGACCACCCTTGAAAATGCCGTGAACTGGTCACGTACGAATGCCATGTGGCCGATGCTTTTCGGCCTGGCATGCTGCGCGATCGAAATGATGGCGGCGCAGGCCTCCGATTATGATATGAGCCGCTTTGGTATGGAGCTTATGCGACCCAGCCCGCGCCAATCGGATCTGATGATCGTGGCCGGGCGGGTCTCACGCAAGATGGCGCCGGTCCTGCGCCGTTTGTATGACCAGATGCCCGAACCCAAGTGGGTGATCTCCATGGGCGACTGCGCTTCGTGCGGAGGGGTCTTCAATAATTACGCCATTGTGCAGGGTGTGGATGAAGTCGTGCCGGTGGACGTGTACGTAGCCGGCTGTCCGCCGCGCCCGGAGGCTTTGATCCACGGTGTGCTTACGCTATTCGAGAAAGTCAAAGGCGAGAAGTTCGTAGATCTGGCAAAAGTTTAATTTGAACATGCCCAGGCCGCTGTCCATGATGGTGAGGGCGGCGCACGGAGCGGAGTGAATCTGTGGACAACACAATAGAAAAAATCGTCCAGGTGCTGCAAGAAAAAGCAGGCGCCACATTCGAAGAATTCCGTGGAGAAGTACATGTTTTCGTTAATGCAGACAAGATCGTCGATTCCCTGACGTTTCTGCGCGACGAACATGCCTTCTCTTTGCTTTCCGTCCTGACGGCAGTGGAT
>CAZPCR010000086.1:0-5830 GCA_964585035.1 uncultured Anaerolineaceae bacterium | reverse complement strand
CTGGCCGCAGGAAAACCCTCGTTTCCATGTGATCTACCAGCTCACGTCATTGACCCAAAACCTGTCTTTGCAGCTGCGGGTGCCGGTTAACGCGAATCAACTCAAGATGCCAACCGCGACGGGTGTATTTGAAGTTGCCAACTGGCGCGAGCGCGAAGTCTATGACATGTTTGGCATCGAGTTCGAAGGTCATCCTGACCCGCGCCGCATTTTGATGGCGGAAGACTGGATTGGGCACCCCCTTAGAAAAGATTTTCCATTAGGCTACGAAGAACCGCAGTTTTCATTCAACTTCGAAGAGATCGATCTCCGTAAGCCGTATGTGAAGGAATAGTCATGCCTGATTATCAGTTGGAAGAAGTTGCGGTCGGTCCTTACAAACACCTGGTCTCAGAGCGGGCGGTAAGCGGCGAGACCATGCTGCTGAACATGGGTCCCCAGCACCCTTCGACACACGGTGTCTTGCGGCTGCTGCTCGAGCTGGACGGCGAGACCATCGTTAACTGCATTCCAGATATAGGTTACCTGCATACCGGCGTCGAAAAGAACATGGAAGCCAAGACCTATCTCAAGGCGGAAGTGATGTGCGACCGCCTCGATTATATGAACCCGCTGGGCAATAACCTGGCGTACAGCATGGCCGTGGAGAAGCTGGTGGACCTCGATGTGCCGCCGCGGGCACAGGCGCTGCGCGTGATCCTGGTGGAGCTGCAGCGCATTGCTTCGCATCTTGTGTGGCTGGGCGCCTTTGGCCTCGACCTGGCAGCGATGTCGGTCTTCCTGTATTGTTTCCGGGAACGCGAAGTGATCCTCGATATTTTCGAACTCGTTTCAGGCCAGCGCATGATGACGACGTACATCCGCCCGGGCGGTTTGTGGCGCGACGTGCCGGTTGAATTTGAGTCGGCTGTGCGACATTTTCTGAAGATCTATCCGGCACGGATCGACGAATATGAAGCTTTAATGTCGAAGAACCCTGTGCTCCAGGACCGTATCGTGGGCATCGGCAAGATGAGCGCGCAGGATGCCCTTTCATACGGCGTCACCGGCCCGATGCTGCGCGCCTCCGGTGTGGACTGGGACCTTCGCAAAGCACGCCCGTACATGGGTTATGAACAATATGAATTCAATGTCCCGACCCGCAAGGAAGGGGACACTTACGCGCGCTATATTGTCCGCATCGAGGAAATGCGCGAATCGCTAAAGATCATCGAGCAGGCCATGAACAAGCTGCCGATGGGACCGGTTAACAGCGACAACCGAAAATTCGTCCCGCCGCCGCGTTCGGAGATCGGCACCAGCATGGAGTCGCTCATCCACCACTTCAAACTGTGGACGGAGGGCTTCCCTGCACCCAAAGCCTCGATTTACAGCGCGGTCGAATCGCCGCGCGGTGAACTGGGGGTGTACCTGGAGGGCGATGGCGGTCCGAAACCCTACCGCGTCCATTGGCGTACGCCGTCCTTCAATAACCTTTCGGTGATCTCTCTGATCACCAAGGGTCATCTGGTGGCGGACCTGATCGGTATTCTTGCTTCTGTTGATATTGTTCTGGGAGACATTGACCGATGAGTCTTGCAAAGAAGTATCCCAGGGAAGTTAACCGCATCCTGGCAAAGTACCCCACTGAAAATAAGCGTTCGGCGGTCATGCCTTTGCTTTACCTGGCTCAGAGTGATGAAGGCTATGTTACAAAAGAGGCCATGCAGGATATTGCAGACCTGCTGGAGATCAGCCTGACGGATGTGGGCGCGCTGGTCGGTTTCTATACTCTTTATCACGATAAAAAAGAAGGAAAGTACCGTATGCAAGTCTGTACGGACCTGCCATGCGCGCTGCGCGGCGCGGACCAGTTCATGGAATCGTTATGCGCCAACCTGGGCATCCAGATCGGCGAGACGACCCCGGATGGCTCCGTTACCCTTGAAGCGGTGACATGTCTGGCGGCTTGCGATAAAGCACCCATGTTCCAGATCCAGTCCCGGAAGGGCCTCGAATATCACGAGAACATGACGGTGGATAAGACCATGGAATTGGTCGAAACGCTCAGGAAAGCTGGAAGGGAGGTGGAGTAATGTCTTATATCCTCCTCCGTCACCGCGACATACCCGACCTCCATAAACTGGATGTCTACAAAAAGAACGGCGGCTTTGAAGCCTTCAAAAAAGCCGTGACGCAAATGAAGCCGAACGAGGTCACGGACCTGGTTAAAAATTCCGGCCTGCGCGGCCGCGGCGGCGCAGGCTTTCCAACCGGCGTGAAGTGGTCTTTTATAGACCAGAAGATCTGGCCGCATTATGTCGTAGCCAACGCCGATGAGTCCGAACCGGGCACGTTCAAGGACCGCGAGATCATGGCGAACAACCCCCTCCAGTTTTTGGAGGGCGTGGCGATCGCCTCCTATGCGGTCAGTGCGAGTGCGGCTTATGTTTACCTGCGCGGCGAGTTCTGGCAGATCGCGACTTTACTGGACGAGAAGATCGCCGAGCTGGAAGAAGCCGGCTTCCTGGGCGATAAGCTGTTCGGTACCGATTACTCTCTTCATATTTACACCCACCTTGGGGCAGGCGCTTATATCTGCGGGGAAGAGACGGCCATGCTCGAATCCATCGAAGGCAAACGCGGCCAACCGCGCATCCGTCCGCCTTTCCCGGCCGTCCACGGCCTGTACAACAAACCCACCGTTGTCAACAACGTGGAGACACTCACCAACGTACCGATGATCCTGGCCAACGGGTCAGACTGGTATAAGACCATGGGCACACCCGACAGTGCGGGCGTAAAGATCTTTTCGCTTTCTGGCCGGGTCCGCAAGCCGGACAACTATGAGCTGCCTTTTGGCACCACTTTCCGCCAGCTCATTTACGAACACGGCGGAGGCGTCCAGGAAGGCCGTCCCGTCAAGGCCATCATGCCGGCAGGAGCCTCCTCTTCATTTATTGTAGCGGACGACAAGGTGCTCGACACGCCGATGGACTATGCCACCGTCCGCACGCTGGGCGCTGACCTTGGCTCGGCCTCCATTATTGTGATCGACGACACCGTCCCGATCGACTGGATCATAAACAAGACGATCCATTTTTTCAAGCATGAATCCTGCGGCAAATGTACGCCGTGCCGGGAAGGTACGTACTGGATGTCGAACATCGTGGAACGGCTTGAGGGTGAGCATCCCACCACTGCCGATGTCGACCTGCTTCTCAAGGTCGCCAAGCAGATCCAGAACAAATGCCTCTGTCCGCTGGGCGAGTTCTCGACAATGGCGGTTGTTACTGGTATCGAGAGATTCCCTCAGGATTTCAAGAAAGCCGTTAATCCCGGGCTCGAGCCCGTTCCCGATAATCTTAAAAATGTTGTGGGTTCCAATTTGTGATCCGGTGACCGGGAATATGCATCGTTCCCGGTCCTGAACATCAGGATCCCATTATCAACTGCCGGAGAAAAATGACGAAACAGGTAACGCTAACCATTGATGGAAAGCAAATAACGGTTCCCGAAGGGATGCTGATAGTAAATGCCGCCAAACTGGCCGATATCGACGTGCCGGTTTTTTGCTATCACCCCAAGATGGAACCGGTGGGTATGTGCCGCATGTGTCTGGTGGAGATCGGGCGTCCCATGGTCGACCGCACCAGCGGTAAAGCCATCCTCGATGATAAAGGGGAACCCAAAATTCAATTCGGGCCCAAGCTCGAAACGGCCTGCACGAATCCGGTTTCGGAAGGCATGGTCGTCCTGACGCAATCTGAAAAAGCGAAGGCGGGACAAAAGAGCACGGTTGAGTTCCTGCTCACTTCGCACCCGCTCGACTGCCCGATCTGCGATAAAGGCGGCGAATGTCCGCTCCAGAATCTGACGATGGCTCACGGACCGGGGAAAAGCCGCTTTTTGTTCGACGAAAAAATGCACCTGGCCAAGAATGTGCCATTAAGCGAACTCATTTATCTCGACCGCGAACGCTGCATCCAATGTGCGCGCTGTGTCCGTTTCCAGGATGAGGTGGCAGGCGACTCGGTGCTTGGGTTCACAGAACGCGGCCGCTCGATGCAAATTGTTTCTATTTCCGAACCGGGTTTTGATTCGGTTTTTTCGGGGAACACCACCGATATCTGCCCGGTGGGTGCCCTGACAACTGCGGACTTCCGTTTCGGGGCCCGCCCCTGGGAGTTAAGCAGTTCGGCTTCGATCTGTACTCAATGCCCGGTTGGCTGCAATATCACTTTCAATACGCGCCGAGAAGCGATGGCGGACGGCAAGACCGTCATCAAACGCGTCATGCCCCGCCAGAACGAGGAAGTCAATGAAATATGGCTTTGCGATAAAGGCCGCTTTGCCTACCATTATGCGGAAAGCAACGAGCGCCTGAGCAAGCCTCACATCCGCAAGAAGGTCGGGGTGGATGGTCGTTCTGAGCGCACTTCCCAGCGCACTTCGTGGGAGTCTGCGGTCAAGCTGGCGGGCGAAGGGTTTGTGAAGGCAAAAGAGAATTTGATGGTGATGGCTTCGGGCCGCCTCTCCAATGAAGACCTATTTAATTTGAAGGCACTCTCTGACCAGGTTGGCGGGAAAGCCGTGCTTTATTCCAATATGGGCGGCGGCGCTTTGACCTCGATGGTCGGTGTGGGGGAAGGGACAAACCTGGGAGAGCTGGGCAGCCCGTTGCAGGGGAAGATCGGCGCCACGATCGTGGTAATGGCTTCCGATTTATATGAAGAGGCACCCATCTGGTACCTGCGCGTCAAACAGGCGGCGCAGCGTGGCGCGACGTTGATCGTCGCCAATCCGCGTGAGACCAAACTGGACCGCTTTGCGACCTTTGTCGTTCGCTATGCATACGGCGACGAGGTTAAAACGGTCCAGGTCCTGACGAAGAAAGGCAAGATCGGCGATGCTTTTACGAAAGCCGAGAATGCATTCATTTTGTTTGGGAGTGAAGGGCTTGGCCTTGAAACATCCACGGTCCTAGCGACAGCCTGTGCGAGGGCTCTGAATGATACGGGGCACGTCGGCAAACCAAACAACGGTCTGATCGGCGTATGGCCGCGCGCTAATGACCAGGGTGCATGGGAGATCGGTTTCCGCCCTGAAGAGGACCTGCAGTCAGCGTTTGATAAGGCCGAAGCCGTATACATCGTCGGCGCCGACCCGTTTGGCGACGGCGCGCTTAAGAACAAGAGTGGGAAGCGCAAACCCTTTATTGTGGTGCAGGAGCTGTTTGAAACCGAGACCGCCAAACTGGCGGACGTGGTTCTGCCGGCGCAAGCCTATACCGAGCGCGAGGGCACCGTCACTTCGGGCGAGCGTCGGGTCCAGCGGTTCTATCAAGCCGTCCCCGCGCTGGAAGGGACGAAAGCCGACTTTGCGATCACTTCCCAGGTTGCCAAGCAAATGGGGGTTATCCTGGAAGGCACTTCCGCTGCGGTGGTGTTCGAGATCATGGCGGCTGACAATTCATCTTTTGCGGGTTTGAATTATGTGAGGCTGGCGGAAACCGAGCCGCAGTGGCCGATCGTTGGCCGCGGTGATATGTATTACGGCGGCACGACATACGCCAATAAACAGGGGTTGGGTGTGCAGTTATCGAATGCTGCCCAGCGTGGTGAAAAGGTGGGCTTGCCCCGGATTCAAAAGACCACCGTCCTCCGCCCGAACGAGAAGAAGCTTATAGCGGTACCCATTACGAAACTTTACGATCAGGGCATTACCGTTTCCACTTCGGGGTTGTTGGAAGATCGGATCGGCGAACCCTTTGTAGCTTTGCATCCGGCCACCGCTGAAAAGCTTGGCTTGATCACGGGTGAGCATGCGACTCTGAGCCTCGACGGCGTCA
>CAZPCR010000085.1:0-9455 GCA_964585035.1 uncultured Anaerolineaceae bacterium | reverse complement strand
ATCCGGCAAGCTGTCACCCGGGCGATTGCCGATCAGGGTCGCACCATCCGTGTGCCTGTCCACATGGGCGACCAAATCAATAAGCTTCTCCGTATCCAGCACCAGCTCACCCAACGACTTGGCCGTGAGCCGAGCGTTGAAGAACTGGCCGCTGCACTCGATGTTCCACCGAAAAAAGTTGAGAACATGATACAGGTGGCTCGCCGCCCACTTTCACTCGAAACACCCACGGATGACGAAGAAGATTCGGTTTTGGGTGATTTTATCGAAGATGACGAAGCCCCCCCTCCGGATGATACCGCCACATACAATCTCCTTCGCGAACATCTGACTGAGGTGTTGAATGGTTTACCTCCTCGGGAAGTTCGTATACTTCAACTACGTTATGGTCTATTGGACGGCCAGGCCTACACTCTCGAGGAAGTTGGACGCAAAATGGGTGTTACCCGTGAGCGCGTCCGCCAAATCGAAGCCCAGGCTTTGAGCCGCCTGCGGCATCCTTCCATTCGGAGGAAGTTGCGCGATTATCTCGGTGAGTAATAGTAATTATAAGTACACAAAAATAATAAAGCGACACAATACGTGTCGCTTTATTATTTTTGTGTACAATCAAGGTATGTCTCGTTATCTATTGCCACGATTTCGTGATTTTATATTTATTGTTATCTTCGTTGGCACGCTTTTACTTGGTTCTCGTATGATGAATACGGATAGCGACCTGGGTCGTGATATCGCCCTTGGAAATTATATTCTCGAAAACCATCAAATCCCAAGCCAAAACCTTCTATCTTTTACAAAACCGGGCCAATCGCGCCCGCCTTACGAATGGTTGGCGGAAGTTCTATTTTCCACATCTCATCGCCTGCTTAATTTCGACGGAGTCGTTTTACTAACGGCGCTAGTTATTTCGACTGCATTCGTAATCGTGTATATAGACTCTTTCCACCGCAGTAACATGCCAATCCTGGCATCTTTACTAACGCTGTGGGCTGCAACCGCATCCAGCCTTCACTGGTTAACACGTCCACATATCTTCTCTTTTCTCCTTATTGCAATTTGGATCTCCTGGCTTGAAAAAATACGAAATGGTGAAAATTTCAATCTTTGGCTATTTCCTGGATTGATGCTGGTTTGGGCAAATACTCACGGCGGTTTTATTTTTGGTTTTTTGGCTTGGATCGCTTATTTGGCAGGTTGGCTGTGGGAATACCAGCGAAAATCTGCAAACCTGAACGTCGGTATAAAACTGATGATTATTGGTGGTACTTCATTGATTTCAAGTATTCTCACTCCTGATCTCTGGCGAAATTGGCAGGGAGTATTTGGCAATGACAGCCTCTTTATTTTGAGCCACACAACAGAAACAATGCCACCAAACCTCCTAACGATCGAAATCCTGCCCTTCACGATTTTTTTAGCCTTGGCATTTGTTATATTATTATTGAGTTGGAAACGGATCCCAACCAGCCATTTATTTTTATTGCTTGGGTTCGCCTTAATGAGCCTGATAATGACTCGCAATATTCCTTTTTTTGCAATTGCTTGTGCGCCGGTTATGGCTGGTTTAATAAGCCAACCTTTCGGCAAAATATCCTTCTGGCATAATATAGAAGAAAAGATAGCAACGATAGATGAAACATTGAGTGGTTATGTTTGGCCGATTCTCATTTCCCTGCTGGCGATTGGGTCATTCTCGTACTATCAAAGCAGAACACAAACATCCTTCAACCATTTCGACCCGGGCACTTTTCCGGTCCAGGCTGTTGATTGGATCGGAAATCATCCGCTAAAGGGAAATATGTTCAATGACTTAAATTGGGGAGGGTATATACTTTACCGCCTTTGGCCTGGAAAGCAAGTTTTCATTGATAGTCAGAGTGATTTTTACGGGGAAGCACTGATTCGCCAATATGCTGGGGTCTTTACCGCCGAAGGCGATTGGGATGGAGAGTTAAGGCAATATAACGTTAGTTGGATCCTCGTATCACCCAAGACAAACTTGGCAAAGGCAGCCAGCACCGCCCCTGATTGGCAATTGGCCTATGAGGATTCAGTTGCGGTTATTTACGTTCGAAAATAACAACGTCTGCGTTTGTATAAATTTGATTATATCCTGGATCCTGCTGTAATTCATATAAAAGCAATCCGGGAATCGAACGATCTGTAGATTTCTCGATATAAATGTAATCAAAGGAAATGTTATTTGTAGTGGCCCAATTCTCTACACAAGAAGGGGCATCGTTCAAGCAGGATTGCAATATTTCGATTTGATTAAGAAAAGGCATGAAACCAGATCCGAGTAGCCACTCCTTGCCCTGGATGGTATTCTGACTAGTCCGGGAAGCAAATGTAGGAAACCATTCGAGGATCGGATCCGAAAAAGGGTCACCGCTGCCGGTGAGAACAATAAACCTGCTATCGGGTGGTGTATTGGTTTGTATCCAATTCATGGCATCCCGGCTTTTTGCAGGAACAACATATCTTGCAAGGCTGATATCATAAAAAAAGCCGCCAATTAATGCAGATAATAAAACATAACCAAGTACCAACCGTATTGCATGGCCGCCCGCCATATAAAACGTCCAATCCCTTTTCTCATCGAAGGTCTTTGATGCAATATTTTCTATATTGGGCAAAACAAAATCTGAGAGACCGATACCAGCCAGCATCGCTAGGGGGATCGCTGCAATTGCCGTAGCGCTTCGTGGCTCAACAATAAACGATACCAGCAACCAGGTAACCAGAAACCAATCGCGCCGGAAAGATTGAACAACAATGCCTAAAAGGCCAAGTACGGTGAAGAGTGTAACAAATCTTTCCTCACCAAAATCAAAAGTAACCCAGGGGATCCAAAATAGCGTGTCGTTCCCTCCTGTATGTAGGGCGGAAAAAAAGGGTTCAAAACCATGCTGAGCCAATACAGTCCCCCACCAGGGACTTATTAAAACAAAAACGCCCACGCCTACCAATAACGCATTCCACACGCTTCTTATGTTCCGGCCTTTGAAAAGCCAGATGAGTACGCATGCCGCTGCTGTGTGCAACCCCGTCTCAGGATGACTTAATACTGCACCGGCACCAAAGAGTATGGCTGGAAAAATATATTTTTTCTAATTCTTTGTAAATAAAGCCCAGGTTGACGCACAGGCCAACAGGAGGAACAATATTCCAAAAGTTCGGCTGAGACCGCCGCCCATTACATACCAGGAGAATGTACGTGGTAATAATGCGTAAGCTGTGGTAGCTAATGTTCCTTTAGATTTTGAATTCAAAATCAGGCAGGCCAATATGTAAAAAGCAAGGATTGAAAGAGTTGAAACGATGGGAGGAAGCCAGCGAATCAAATCAATAATTGGTATACCAATCGAATTAAGCAATCCACCTATATAAAACGAAAATGGTGGATATGCGAAAGGGATATTTTGAAAATTGTAAGTTGTAAAAGCAGGAATAAAAAAATGATTTAACTCCAGGTCCCTGATCATGACGTAAAACATACCTCCGTCATTGATGGGTGCTCCTGAAATAATGGTTGGAGCAAACCGAATAATTGCACCGAACAAGATCGAAAAAGATAAAACCAGGTTAGCCCAGCGCGATGAATTGTTTGGCATCAAGGTCTCCTCGGCAGCCTTCAAGAGATTCCTTCATAATCATTACGTCATTGGGAAATACGACAATAATTGAAGGAAAATATACTGTATCGGCAATAGAGGAATTATTTTACTGCATCTATCATTAACGCTAAAAAGATAAAAGCCAGATACATGCTTGACCACCGGTACATCGTCCAGGCCACCTTGTTACCCGGGATTGTCCAAACCCTCCATGCAGCATAAATAAGCAAAATACCAAGAACTATCGCCGAAAATAAGTAAATGGCTCCCGTTGCTTTTATCAATGGAAGTAACAAGGACACACCCACCAGGATCAACGTGTAAACCATGATCTGTGATCGTGTTACCTTTTCTCCCTTAACCACAGGCAGCATGGGAACTCCCGCCCGCTCATAATCTGATTTCCGGACGATAGCCAAAGCCCAGAAATGTGGTGGCGTCCACATGAAAATGATCAGGAACAAAATCCATGCCGCGAGGCTGAGATGCCCGGTTGCTGCAGCCCAACCAACCATCGGCGGGATCGCGCCTGCCCCTCCGCCAATGACAATATTTTGAACGGTTGCTTTTTTTAACATCATGCTATAAAAGATTACATAATAAAAAATACCCGCCAGGGAAAGCAGCGCCGCCGTCAAATTGACAAACCCTGCGAGGATATAGTAACTCATCAGGCATAACGCCAGACCGTAGGACAACCCCTCGGCAGCAGTCAATCGCCCGGCTGCAAGTGGTCGTTTTGAAGTCCTTTGCATGTTCTTATCAAGTTCCCGATCGATATATTGATTCAAGGCCGACGAGCCGCCAGCCGCCAACGCTCCACCTAACATGGTCCAAAAAGCAAGCATAGGCGAGGGCCACCCTTTGCCACCGACAACTAGTCCACCGAGAGTGGTTAGAAGCAGCAAGGCAACGATCAACGGTTTGCAGAGGACAAAGAAATCATTAAAATGTTCTCGGATATCGACTTTGGGTAACACTTTATTGCCCGTTGCTAGATAACCGGAAGTCACGATCAATGCAACAAGGGAAATCCACAACGATACAGCGGTCAAGGTATGTAAAACAACCAGGTGAAGAGGAAAGCCACGAATCACTTGGATTGCACCCACGAAGGCCTGGCCAAAAAACAAGACAGTAGTAACTGTTGATAACGGAAGTAAAATCCGGTTATCCCGTTGCTCACACCAGGCTTTAATTAAAACCCAAATAACGATAACCGCCGAAATGCCCGCTAATATAATATGAACAAGTTTCAGCCAACCGAACAGACTAGTAGGAATACAAAATGGCCAACCCCGACAGGAAAAGCCTGCCCCAGTCAAACTCACGGCTCGGCCGGCAATTGACAAAAAGAGTATGCTAACCATTAATACAAGCGTTAGTCTAGTGAATGATGATGAAAGTGAGAATTTCATTCTTACATATTCTCCAGTTTATTCAGGTATAACAAATGCAGGTTTCTTCTTCTTAAGCGGAATGGCATAGATACTATACAAAGCGATCAAAATACCCATCGGCAGGCCGGCTTCCAGGATACCCAGGATGCGTGTCACTAGCGTAAGAGGCGGACGAACATTGAGACCAATATATTTGCTGGGTATAAATGAACAGCTAAAGGCATAATCTTGTTCCGTTTCCAGTTTCATGGTTGCAGAAGAGCCGGAAGGGATGAACAATGGACCTAATTGATGAACTACAGAATCCAAATTATGAACCATGAGCGTATCGCCAACTACAAAATACATTGAGCTTGGCAGGGTTGGACTTGATTCTCCGCGCGCAACTCTTTCTGCAGTTCCAGGCGGAATATTCAATATCACAACTTGAGGCGGACGGGTCTCACCGGTATTGAGATAATAAAAGGTCAGCTCACTGATTACCACGCCAAACAAAAGACCGGCCAACATGGAGAGAATGATACGTTTCAGGACCGCCGGAAAATACATACTTTAATTATTCACTCAGGAGAAGTCGCGTATCCGCAGCTATATCCGCAGGCAATGAATCGGGCAGGAAGGTCTCACGGAAATTACCTCCCTGGTCGATCATGTAAATAAAAAAGCTATGAGTTTCACCACTATCCTCAACCGTAACGCCATAATCTTTCCAGACTTTCGTCAATTCGTCAGGTGTACCCACTAATCCAACAAAACTTGGATCGAATTTTCCCAGAAAATCCTTCATAGCTTCAGCAGTATCGCGAGCCGGATCAGTAGAGATCATTACCACCTGTACATCCTTGGATTTATCCCCCAGCATATCCATTGCCAGCTTGAGGTGCGCCATGGTCAACGGGCATTCATCCGGGCAATTTGTGTATCCAAAATATAAAATTACCACTTTGCCGCGCAGATTACTTAAAGTAAATGGCGCTCCATTGGAATCAGGTAGCTTTATTTCAGCAGCTGGAATGGGCGGATTAATCACGGCTCCGTGAAAAGACGGCCTGATGGAGAAAAACATAAATCCTGAAATAATTGCCAGGACACCGATCAAAACTATTCCCCACCAAAGAATTTTATGCTGCACTATTACCTCCTTGCATCACAATGGGCTGACCCGATTGGCAAACCACATTGTACTGCAAGCCGGATTAATATCAGATTAGCTTGCCAATTAAATAAAGTGCCGGATAGAAGAATATCCACACCACGTCAATAAAGTGCCAATACACAGCAGCGGCCTCGACGGCCCAATGTTTTTCGGCAGTATACAAACCGCGCCGCCCATTCCTTAAAACGACAATCAGGAATATCAAGCCGGTTACAACATGAAGTGCGTGCATGCCGGTCATCATGAAAAATATTGCTCCGGCCGTATTCGTAGACGGAGTAATTCCTTCTGCAATGGCGGAGGGCCATTCCACTCCCAGTACGCCGCCTACAAAACCAAGACCAAGCACCAGAGTAATTACAATACTTACTATAAATCCCTTTCGATCTCCAAATTCCATCGAAGATTCGGCGCGGTTCATAAAAAAAGAGGATAATAAAAGAACGGAAGTTACAGTCAGTCCCAATGTCTGATTGAGAGGCGGACGGGTTAAAGAAAGTAGATAAAATCGTGATATCAGCAATCCCCCGAATACAAATGAATCGGAAAGGAGGAAAAGCCATAAGCCGAGACGGTTGGTGGCTGTTTTGTATTTTAATGAATGGTGGTCATCGCCTGAATCTTCATTGAGTTTCGAAATATGCATATAGTAATAGATCACCAGGCCCACTTTGACAATCGCCATAACGACCAGCAGCACCACCGCGCCTATCGCGATCGCTACGAAAAACTCAAGCGCGGTAAGGACAGCCAAAAATATAAATATCACGACGCCTTGATTTAAGACTGCGGCTTTGTTGTTAAGTTCCATGTGTAATGATCCTTTGACTCATTTGCTTTTGGAGAATTTGATATAGTCAGAATCGGCTAAACCATAGTCATAGGGCTCGCCAATAACTTCGAATGCACGTTCGTAATTTTCAACTGGCATAGGCGAGGGTACCTGCCACTCCGGCGAACGTGAATTCCAGAGATTTCCCTCAACCTTCTCTCCATTTTTAATACTTGTGAAAAAGTTGATAAGAAAGATCAAAATGGATAATGCGATGAGGTATCCCGCAATGGTCATCACCAAATGATATCCAGCAAATCCCAGCGAGGGATCATAATCGGCAATTCTACGCCGCATACCCAACATGCCTATGCGCATCATTAAGAAAGTCAAAGTAAGAAACGCCGGCGTCATGAGCCAAAAATGTATTTTACCCAACGATTCTTTCATTCGGCGTCCGGTTGCCTTGGGAAACCAATAATAGATTGCGGCAAAAAACGGAAATACATAACCGCCGAATATGGTATCGTGAAAATGACCAACAATAAAATAAGTATCAGTGAGATGGAGATCGGTCGCTACTGTTGCGTTTGGGGGGCCAGATAGGCCACCTATAAGAAAGACAATGATGCCGCCAATTACGAAAAGCATCGGAGTCGGTGTTTGGATTTTTCCTCTCCAAATTGTTGCGATCCATGAGAAGAATTTAACTCCGGTCGGCACGGCTACTAATAAAGTGCTATACATGAACGGAACCTGTAAATACTGGTTCATGCCTGAAGCAAACATATGATGCGCCCATACTAAAAAGCCAACCAAGGCAATACCAAGGGAGGACATTTCAATCCAACGATATCCATACAAATGTTTTCTTAAGAAAACAGGTATCAACTCTGAAATAACTCACAATCCGGGCAGCACGAAGACGTAAACGGCTGGATGCGAGTAAAACCAAAACAAATGCTGGAAAAGGATCGGGTCCCCTCCCTTGGCCGCATCAAAAAAACCCATACCGAACAAGCGTTGGAACATAACCAACTGAAACGCGAGACCGATTGATTGGGTTGCGGTCAAAGTAATTATCGAAGTAGCGATAGCGGCCCACACCAGGATCGGCATACGAAAGGCCACCATTCCCTTTGCTCGCATCCTTACCACCGTCACAATCAAATTAAGTCCGCCAAGGATCGACGACCACCCGGTAGTGAAAACACCAAGGAAAAACATTTGCATTCCTACCGGGGCTCGAGCGGAGAGTGGCGGATAACCCGTCCAACCTGTATCAAACCCTCCCAAAGCCAGGCTTGATAGTAACAGAATTATGCCGGGAACGGCTATCCAGAATGAAAAAGCATTCATCCTTGGGAAAGACATATCCTGCGCACCGATTAAGAGAGGGACAAGGTAATTCATTACACCGGCCACTCCCACTAGTATTCCGATGATCATCACAATCCCGTGCAGAGACATCAGCGTGTTATACCATTGCAGGGTAAGGAACTGCAGACCGGGTTGAGCCAGTTCTGTTCGAAAGATCAGCGCGAAGGAACCGCCAACAACAAGAAGGAACAGAGAAGTGACCGTATACTGAATACCTATTACTTTGTGATCCAGGGAAACATTAATAAATTTCTACCAACCTTTCGGGTCCTCGTGATGATCTGATGTTTCTTCGCCCTTTGCCCATTTAAACCAATCCTTAGCAATACCACTTCCCCTTATGAAGAAAAGTACGCCCAGAAATGCCCCGAAAACCCAGGCGGGTTCCGTGAAAAAGAAAGTATCCAACAGTTTTAAACCCATCAACGCCCGAATTGTAGTAACAAATACTGCTCCTACGATCCAGCCCAATAATTGCCAGAGCAATCCTTTTACCAATGCCGAAGAATAGAATTTTTTCATTGACCGATCTCCACTAAATTACTTCAGAGTTTCTATATAGGAGGCAATGTTCTTAATCTGAGCGTCCGTCAGATTGAATATAGGCATTACGTGGTCAGGAAAACCATCGACGACCTTGGCGCTTGGCTTAGCGATGGATTCAATTAAATATGCTTCGTCTGCCGTCACAACACTCCCATCAGACAATTTGACTTTGGATTCAAAAAGCCCTCGCCAGGTTGGACCGACAAGTTTGCTTCCGTCAATGGAATGACAACCTCCACAGCCATTTTGAGCCACTAGAGCTTTTCCTGCGTCCGGTCCGCCCTGGGCCACTAAAGCCGCTTCCTTCGCTGCCTGCTGTGCAACCCATGAATCGTAATCGCTTTGGGAGGTTACGATCACAGGCCTCTCCATATATGCATGTGATGTACCGCACAGCTCAGCACAACGTACGGTATAGTTTCCCAGTAAGTCGGGTGTAATACGATATTCTGTGATGTGCCCGGGAACGACATCCTGTTTGATCCGAAACTCAGGCACCCAGAACGAATGGATCACGTCCAGAGATTGCATCTCCAGGACAACTTGTTTATTAATTGGCAAATGGAGTTCATTGGACGTAAATC
>CAZPCR010000084.1:0-9474 GCA_964585035.1 uncultured Anaerolineaceae bacterium | reverse complement strand
ATCAATCGATTTACGCATGGCGTGGCGCGGACTGGCGCAACGTGCAGCGCTTCGAACAGGACTTCCCCGACGCGCAGGTGATCTTGCTCGAACAAAATTATCGCTCGCGCCAGACCATCCTGGACGCGGCCATGAGCGTCATCAACCGCGCCCCAAACCGCAAACGCAAGCAGCTCTTCAGCGAGCGCGGCGCCGGAGAGCGGATTTATTATTATGAAGCGCCTGATGATTATGGCGAGGCTTCATTTGTAGTCGATAGCATTGCCGGGTTGGTGGCAAGCCGCGACTTTGAACCGGGTGATTGCGCCGTCATGTACCGTACGAACGCGCAGTCCCGCCTGCTGGAAGAAGCCTTCCTCCAGGCGCGGCTGCCTTACCGGCTGGTCGGCGCACAGCGTTTCTATGGCCGCCGTGAGGTAAAAGACATCATCGCCTTTCTCAGGCTGGTGCACAACCCCGCCGATGAAGCCAGCCTCGACCGCGTTATCAACGTTCCGCCGCGCGGTCTCGGCGACAAAACCTTGACGACACTCCATTCAGTGGCCCATCAGCACGACACCTCGGCTGGCAAAGTTCTGTTCGACCTGGCGCGCGGCTCCGACTCGCCCTTCTGGGCTCAATTCACCGGGCGGAGCATCGCGGCGCTGGCGGACTTCGGCGCGGCGCTCGCTAACTGGCACGCTGCCGCACCTGCGCTCACGGTCTCAGAGCTGTTTGACCATATTGTCACCGATCTCGCCTACAAAACTTATATTGACGATGATTCGGATGAAGGTGCGGATCGCTGGGAGAATGTCCAGGAACTGCGCCGCCTGGCACTCGAATTTTCCACGCGCACGCTCGATGAATTCCTTGAAAATGTGGCATTGGTTGCCGACCAGGACACTATCAAGGAAAACATCAATGCGCCCACACTACTCACGCTTCATGCGGCCAAGGGATTGGAGTTCGGCGCGGTCTTTATTGTCGGCCTCGACGACGGCACGTTGCCTCACAGCCGGTCCTTCGACGAGCCTGAACAAATGGAAGAGGAGCGCCGGCTGTTCTATGTCGGCCTCACACGCGCCAAGGAGCGGCTCTACCTCGTCCGCGCCGTCCAGCGCGGCGGACGCGGCTATGCCGAAGAGACCTATCCATCCCGCTTCCTGGATGACATCCCTCAGGACTTGCTCGTGGGCGAATCACGTACCGGCCCGCGCAGCCGGGAGACAGCCTCATGGCCCACCTCTCCCCGCACCGCCCAGCATGCCTCTATAATGGAAAGCAATTTCCGCGCCGGCGCACGCGTCCGTCATCCCGTGTGGGGCGAGGGCATCGTCCTCGACAGCAAAATGCAGGACGACGATGAAATTGTTGACGTCGTGTTTGAATCCGTCGGCATTAAGCGGCTCGCCGCCAGCCTGGCGAACCTCTCGATCCTCTGATGACCAAACGATATCGATGTTTTAATCTATATCGCCTTTAATAACCGTCTGATAAACTCAACCTGCATCTTTGATGATGGCATTGTCGAAGAAACCAAGCATACTTCTTAGTGCGAGCCGTACTTTGGCAATCGTGATGCATAAGCGTAGCGGATCCTGTGGACGCCCGTGGCAAGCAATCATCTGCTGAGCGGAAAAAATCGGTCTTTTGGAGATTGGTCCGCTCGCCTGAGTTATTGGCTGGCAGTCGCACAATTGGTTTTCAGACAATCTCTCAGGGTATCTCGATCCATTGGTAAAATTTATAACTATAGAGTAAGGAGAGAACAATGGAATACGTAAAACTTGGTAAAACCGGTCTTAAAGTCTCCCGGTTATGTCTGGGTATGATGACCTATGGCTCGAAGAAATGGCGCGAATGGATACTGGAGGAAGAGGAAGCGCGTCCATTCGTCAAACGGGCGCTGGACGCCGGCATCAATTTCTTCGACACAGCGGATGTATATTCCATCGGGGCCAGCGAAGAAGTGCTCGGAAAGACCCTGCGCCATTTTAAAACGAAGCGCGAAGACCTGGTGATCGCCACCAAGGTTTTCAACCCAATGAGCGAAGATCCCAACGACCGCGGGCTCTCACGCAAGCACATTTTCGATTCAATCGATGCCTCGCTGCACCGCCTGCAAATGGAATACGTTGACCTCTATCAGATCCACCGCTGGGATTATGACACTCCCATCGAAGAGACCATGGAAGCTCTGCACGACGTTGTCAAAGCAGGCAAGGCGCGCTATATCGGAGCATCGTCCATGTTCGCCTGGCAGTTCGCCAAAGCCCAGTACACCGCCGAGATGCACGGCTGGACACGCTTTGTCTCAATGCAGAATCACTACAACCTGGTCTACCGCGAAGAAGAACGTGAGATGATCCCCTTCTGCACCGACCAGGGCGTGGCATTGATCCCCTGGAGCCCCATGGCGCGCGGCTTTTTCACGGGCAATCACCGCAAAGGCGATTGGGGCGACACCGTCCGCGCAAAGACTGATTCGTTTGGTCAGCAGTTGTATTACCAGGATGCCGATTTCACCGTGGCAGACCGCGTACTGGCGATTGCAAAACAGCGCGGCCTTTCCGGTCCGCAGATCGCACTGGCCTGGGTTCTTAACAAGTCGTATATTACAGCGCCCATTATTGGTGCCAGCAAACTGGAACATTTGGAACAATCCCTAGCAGCGCTCGATATCAAGCTCACACAAGACGAGATCAAAGGTTTGGAAGAACCCTACCAGATTCATCCCATACTCGGCCATTCATAAAAAATGCTGCGTCTCGTCTATCTCGCCTACCAGGTCTATAGCTTTTTCTTCCGCCCGCTGACCCTGGGCGTACGTGTCATGCTGATACAGGACGGGAAAGTGCTTCTCGTCCGCCATACTTACCTGAATGGGTGGTTCATGCCCGGCGGAGGGGTAAAACGCGGAGAAACGCTGGACCAGGCCGCACGGCGTGAGGCTCGCGAAGAAGTCGGCGCACAATTAAATGAAATCAGCCTGATAGGAGCCTATTCCCATTTCCTGGAATGGAAAAGCGATCACAATGTCCTCTTCTTCTCAAGCGATTTCACCTCGGACGGCAGCCACGACCGAGAAATAGCCGAGGTGCGCTTCTTCCCGCTCGATAAGCTGCCGGAGAACCTGTATCCAAGCCATCGCCTCCGTCTGGAAGAATACCGGGCGGGGTTGAAACCTGAGCAGTTTGGGGGATGGTGAACCGGGAAAACTCTGTCTATACTTCATCACGATCACCATTTTGCGGTTGTTGTGTAGATTGGATTTCAGCGGACTCACTCTTACCTTTTATGGTTAAAATAGCTTTATGTCGAATACCTTAAATATTATTATTCCCATGGCCGGGTGGGGCACGCGCATGCGTCCGCAAACCTGGAGTAAGCCTAAACCCCTGGTTGGTGTGGCTGGTCAGACCGCGCTTGACTATCTCATGGATATGTTCAAGACCGTCCCTGTTTCCCAAAATATAGAATATGTCTTTATCCTCGGTCCATATCTGGGTGAATTACAAATCCCCCCTTTCATGGAAGAACATTATCCGGATATTAAAGTACATTACATTGTCCAGGCTGAAATGAAAGGGCAATCGCACGCGCTCTATCTGGCGCGGCAATACCTGGCGGGACCCGTCATCATATGCTTTTCCGACACATTGATCGAAACAGACTTTTCATTCCTGGAGCGTGAAAAAAGCGATGGTGTGGCCTGGGTAAAAGCGGTGCCGGACCCGCGGCGTTTTGGCGTGGTGGAAGTCAACAAAGACGGCTGGGTAACGCGTCTTATCGAAAAGCCGGAAACCATGGAGAACAACCTGGCCCTGGTCGGCTGTTATTATTTCAAGCGCGGCGAGGAGTTGGTGAGCGCCATTGAAGAACAGCTTCAGCGCAATCTCCCATTAAAAAACGAGTTCTTCCTGGCGGATGCCGTCAATATCATGCTCGAACGACGCGCATTAATATACGCCGAGAAAACCGCCACCTGGCTCGATACCGGGACCATCGAGGCAACCCTGGAAACCAACCGGTTTTTATTGGAGCATATGCAGACGGGCCAGCCGGCCGGTTCCGATGCATCCAACCCACAGACTCTTCAGATGCCGGACGTTAAGATCAATCTACCGGTTTACATCCATGAGACCGCCCAGATCACTGGCTCGGAAATTGGGCCGTACGTTTCGATTGGCGCAAACTGCAAGATCACTGGCAGCCGTATCGAAAACAGTATTATCGAAGCCGATTGTGAGATCACGAATATAGCCTTGAAAGGCTCCATAGTGGGCAGGCAGGCTCTTGTGCGAGGGAAGGGCGGCAAGAAGGTTTTGACCATTAATATCGGTGACGATAGCTCCGTAATAATAGGGTGAGGGGAGCCGGGAATACCACTACCCTATTTCGATTGAAACCGCTAAAATAAGGTAATAGGTAATAATAAAGGAATAGACCCTAGAGGTCCGCTTTGTGTCAATTACGCCTTTCAAGCAAAGCGGACCTCTAGGGTCTTAACCAAAGTAAAAATAAGTTTTCACCTGACCTCATAGGGAATTTCCCAATGATTGGCAATCTTAATCCACTGGTTGCTTTGGACGTCGGGACGATATTAATTAGTGTCCAAAAAATTGGAGGCTCAATGCAAGAACTGGATGGTGTAGGTAGACTTTCCAAGCGCGTAGCCGGACTCAAACCATCCGGGATTCGTAAGTTCTTCGACATTGCCGCAACGATGAAGGATGTGATCTCGCTTGGAATCGGCGAACCCGATTTCACCACGCCGAAACCCATCCTCGAAGCGGGTCTCCGGTCGCTGCAAAACGGTGAAACACATTACACATCTAACCATGGCAAGCTCGAGCTTCGTACTGGGATCGTTAGCAATTTAAAGCGTCTCTATGGAGTAGAGTACGATCCCATGGAAGAGATACTTATTACAGTGGGTGTCTCTGAGGCGCTTTACCTGACGATGACAGCCATCCTCGATCCCGGCGATGAAGTCATCATACCCACACCCTGCTTTGTGGCTTATCAGGCCGAGGTGATCTTGGCGGGCGGCGTGCCTGTAGAGATACCAACACACATGAAGGATAACTTCCAGGTGGATCCGGCCCACATCCGAGCCGCGCTCACGCCACACACCAAGGCTATCTTTGTCGGCTACCCTAGCAACCCAACCGGCGCGGTGGCAAGCCGCGAAGTTCTGATGGAGATTGCGCAGATCGCCGAAGACAATGATCTAATCCTGATCTCGGATGAGATTTACGACAGGCTGGTATATGATGACTTTCGGCATGTGTGCGTTCCGGCGCTTGGCGAAGCCATTAGGCGTCGAACGGTTCTGCTGGGAGGCTTCTCGAAGGACTACGCCATGACCGGCTGGCGCATTGGCTATGCCGCCGGCCCGGCAGATATTATCAGGGGCCTGACCCGCATCCATCAATATAGCATCATGTCTGCGCCGACAACCGCACAGGACGCAGCCATCGAGGCGCTGGCAGGTGGCGAGAAATTTGTCCAGGAGATGCAGGTGGAATATAACCGCCGCCGCAGGCTGCTGGTGGAAGGCTTGAACAAACTCGGTCTCAAAACATTTGAGCCCCTTGGGGCATTCTATGCCTTCCCGAACATTACGGCCTCCGGCATGGATGATGAAACGTTTTGCCAAAGGTTATTAGAGGAGGAACGCGTGGCTGTGGTGCCGGGAAACTCGTTCGGGCCAGGCGGCGATGGTTTCGTGCGCGCCTGCTATGCGACCGCTTACGAGAAGATCGAAGAAGCCCTGCTGCGCATGGAAAAGTTCATGAACAGGTATGGATGAGGCATTATGGAGAACAGGGATTAGTGAATGAGCTGGGGCGGGCGAAAGTGTCCGCCCTTCTTGTTGGGCACTGAATTGGGTTCACGATAATTCCAGACGTATGAAGATGTTTATTCACCAGACACTTCTTGCTTTCCATGCCTGGATTTAGCGTGCAAGTTGACACTTACCTTGACCATTTTTTGATACTGAGAAATTCAGGATTCATTTATGCCAACCAAAGCAAAGGTCTCTCCTGAAGAACAGATCGGGCTGGAACGGATCGTCTTTTTCAGCGATGCGGTAATGGCCATCGCCATTACTTTACTTGCGATTGACATACGGGTTCCCAATGTTGATCCGGCTGTAGCGGTCACGGAATTAACCAGCCAATTATCGACTATGGTTCCCACTCTGACGACCTTCTTTATCAGTTTCCTGGTCATCGGCAACTATTGGATTTCCCATCATCGTTATTTTGGTTATATCAAACGTTATGATTCCCGCCTCATCCTTCTTAACCTGATGTTCCTGTTTTTCATCATCTGCATGCCCTTCCTTGCCAATCTGCTTGGGCGTTACGGAGATGTGCCGATCGTTCTAATTATTTACACACTGGCGATCTCCGCGCTCGGGTTATCCATGGCACTGATCTGGTGGTACGCCACATACGATCATCGTCTCGTCTCCGCCGAGCTCGATCCAGATACCATTCGGAAGATCAATATCCGCCTATTCATTTCGCCAGTGGTTTTTTTGGTTGCTCTGCCGTTTGCTTACGTGAGCAGCGTTGCCGTAATACTCGTATGGTGGTTTTCTCCCATTATTGTAATGATCGCGATAAGGCTTTCCGGCAGGCAAGGGAATTCAAGATAAATATCTTTAACTGCATGGTAATGTACCGGCCTCCTTTACCAAAAGCGATAAGGATGAATAAGGTAATGGTATTCATCCTCACTGACATTTGACTAGATTGCGTCTCTCAATCTAGTCTCGCTGACCTGGCACGTATGACAATTCAGGGTGGGGTGTTGCCTATATCGATATTCATATTGTATATGCGGCGCATTTGTGGTTAAATTCCTCAATGGACTTCGGTCCTTCGTTGGCTTCGAATAGCGCAATTCCCATCCAGGAGACTCAGCATGCATATCCTCGGCATTGACGTTGGCGGTTCAGGCATCAAAGGCGCACCGGTTGATACGATGACAGGCGAATTGATTGCGGAGCGTATCCGCATCAAGACGCCCGATAAAGCTGAGCCCCAGCCGGTGGCGGAAGTCGTGGCACAGATCGCCAGATCCTTTGAATGGAAAGGGCAGATTGGCATCGGCTTCCCTGCTCCGATCAAAGGCGGTGTGGCAATGATGGCAGCCAATATCTCCGAGAAATGGGTGGGGACGAACGCAGATGAGCTTTTTTCAAAAATAACCGGATGCGATTGCACGATGATCAATGATGCGGACGCTGCCGGGCTGGCGGAAATGTCCTTCGGCGCCGGGAGAGGTCAGATCGGAACGGTGATCATGGTCACGCTTGGGACCGGTATTGGCTCCGCCATCTTCTATCGCGGCCGGCTGCTCCCGAATACCGAGTTCGGTCACATTGAGATGGAAGGGTATGAGGCAGAAGCGCGTGCCTCCGATGCAGCCCGCCAGCGCGACGATCTTTCGTGGAAAAAGTACGCCAAACAATTGAACCGCTATCTTAAGATGATGGAAAAACTCTTCTGGCCCGACCTGTTCATCGTGGGCGGCGGCATCAGCAAAGAACATGAAAAATTCCTGCCCTTGCTTACGATCGATATTCCTGTTGTCCCTGCAGAGTTGTTGAATGAAGCCGGTATTATTGGCGCGGCGCTGGCCGCGCAAAAAGAAAGATAAATCAGTCGAAAGAAAAAGACAGCGCCCCTCGAAATTTCGAGGGGCGCTTTGCATTTATGCTCTTTCCAGTGCGAACTTGTGTTTCCCGATGCGATAGTTCCCATTTTGCAGCAGGATCTTATCGACAAACTGTTCGGGGACGTCCACCCATGTGAACTGATCTTCGATGCGGATCTTGCCGATGGTCGAACCGGGTATATCGGCCTGATAAGCGATTGTGCCGACCACATCGTTCGGGCGTACACCCTGCATCTTGCCCTTCCCCATCTTCAAGCGGATCATGCCCGCCTCATGCGATGTGTGGGAATTGCCGTGTGCAAAAGATTCCCGCCGGGTGGAATGTTCTTTCTTCCCGCCCCGTGTGAACTCGCGCTCCGTTCGGAAGGAGTGCGTCGACTCCTGCACCTCGGCAACCGCCGCCACCGGTCTTTGTTTCTCACTTTGGCGCGCCAGCTTCAGCGCGGCTGCCGCGACTTCTATAAGCTCATGTCCGTCGGTCACCAATTGTTCAACCATTTCGCGCTCACGCTGGTAGCGACCGCGGCCGAGCCAGATCTTCATCTGCTCCACCACCTGCGCCTCGCGGAAATGACGGATGTCTTCGGCGGTCGGCAGGTTGGCACGCGTAAGCGGCTGTCTGGTGAGGTTTTCAATATCGCGCAGGCGGCGCTTCTCGCGCGGCGTAAATAATGAAATGGCAATACCGGTCTTGCCCGCGCGGCCCGTGCGGCCAATGCGGTGGACATAGACTTCGGGATCGTCGGGAAGTTGATAGTTGATGACGTGTGAGATGTCGTCGATGTCGAGGCCGCGCGCGGCTACGTCGGTCGCCACCAGCACCTTGACCTGGTTCTGGCGGAAGCGGCTGAGGGTGCGCTCGCGCGCGTTCTGGTCGAGGTCGCCGTGGATGGCTTCCGCCGGAAAGCCGCGCTGCGATAACTCACTGGCCAGCCGCGCCGTCTCGGCCCGCGTACGGGCAAAGATCAATACGCTGGTCATATTCTCGACTTCCAGCAGGTTCATGATTGCATTAAGTTTTTCAGATTCGTTGACAAGGTAGTAGCGCTGCTCGGTCTCCAACACCGTGAGCGTGGAGCGTTTAATGGTCACAGCCTGCGGGTTGTGCATGAACCGGTCGGCCAGGGTCCGGACGCGCGGGGGCAAAGTCGCACTGAAAAGTGCCATCTGTCGTTCGGCAGGCGTCGCAGACAGGATCGCTTCGACATCTTCGATGAAACCCATATTGAGCATCTCGTCCGCTTCGTCGAGCACCACCGTCTTCACATCATCCAGATGAAGCACTTTACGCTCAAGCAGGTCGAGCAGGCGGCCGGGCGTACCGACCACGACATCCACGCCGCGCTTGAGCTGGTTGATCTGCGGGCTGTAAGGCTGTCCACCATAGACGGCCAGCACGCGCACCTTGAGCGCGTTGCCATATTGACCCAGCGCCTCGGCCACCTGTAACGCAAGTTCGCGCGTGGGGGCCATCACCAGAGCCTGAACGTGTCGTTGATTGGGTTGGAGATTTTGTAAAATGGGGAGGGCGAAAGCCGCCGTCTTGCCGGTACCGGTCTGCGCCTGGCCGATCACGTCGGCACCCGTCAACATAACCGGGATCAGAGCAGCCTGGATCGGTGTAGGTTCGGTGTAACCCAGCGCAGTAACAGTCTGCACCAGTTCGGGGCGCAGGTTTAAAGAAGTAAATTCGGTTGTCATCATAATCTTTCCGTCATCCGTATACGGATGACACTATGAATTGTTCTGATGACTCCGTCTAACTTACTTCTTGCCAACCACGGTCCATCTTTTCAG
>CAZPCR010000083.1:0-9564 GCA_964585035.1 uncultured Anaerolineaceae bacterium | reverse complement strand
GTGGAGGAAGGCACGGGCGAGGCCGTTCTCGATGGCGTTCATACAGCAATCAGTGCGGGCTTCGCCGTAATCGTCCCTGCCGGAACAAATCACAACATTGTCAATACAGGCAGTGTGCCAATGAAGCTCTATACGCTCTATGCGCCGCCAAATCATCGGGATGGTGTAATCCACCATACCCGCACCGATGCGGAGAAGGACGACGAACACTTCGACGGTAAAACGACTGAATAGAAAGGCGAACGCAAACTGTCCTCGGCAAGACTATGGCCGAGGACATGCTCGATCATGGAATCAAATGGCATCCCTTTGTGTACTTCCCGTTCCCCGAAGCCTCGATGGGATTCTATAACAGAAATCAGTGGTTCCTACCTTTGGCAGGATTATGGTTGAAGATTTTGGATTGGATGGGATAGGGAACAGGTAATCAGGGATTAGGACCTTGTAGGAGAAAGTAGATATTGGATATTCGAGAATTAGGAGCAGGGATCACGGTTGAGGAGATAACGAATCGTATGGGGTTGCGAGTTGCTTCTGATCGTTTATGAAATCCCAAGGTCATACATAATGCGGCTAGCTGCCAGGCGACCGGAAACCATGGCAGTAGGTACACCCGTGCCGGGATGGGTGCTGGCTCCCACGAAGTACAGGTTGTGATAAACCGGATGCCGGTTACGCGGTCGGAAATAACCCAACTGCAGCAGGTTGTGACTTAGCCCATGTGTAGAACCTTTCATCAGGTTATAGTGTTTTTGCCAGGACTGCGGGGTATAGGATACTTCGAACTTGATGTGTTCTTCCAGGTCGGTGATCCCCAGAGCAGCCAGGCGACGGAAAACAGACTGCCGGGCTTGATAACGAAGCGCGGACCAATCTTGGGCTTCATTGTCGCTCATGTGTCCGACCGGGACTATTGCAGTGAGCGTATCCTCATTCGGCGGAGCCATCGAAGGGTCGAGCCGCGCCGGGGCATGCACATACAAGCTGGGATTATCGGGGATCGTCAGATGGTCAATGATACTTTTGAAATTTTCGCGGTAATCGTCCGCCAGGAAAAGAGTATGTGGGCCTAATTTTTCATAGCGCTTATTAATTCCCCAGAAGAAACTTATCACCGAGCAGGAGAACTGCTTTCGAGATAATTGTCGGGCGCGGCCATCATCGGGAAGCAAATCTCGATACACATAAGGCAGATCGGCATTCGCCAGAACCGCTTCGGCTTCCAGGCGGCGGCCATCTTCGAGGATCACGCCGCGGGTCTGGGTCTCGCCGACATCAATACGTTCCACGGCGGCGTTGAAGAGGAATTCAACCCCCGCCTTGCGAGCAATCGCCATGAGGGCATCCACGACAGCGTACATACCGCCTCTCGGATACCACACCCCATGGGCAATTTCGGTATAAGGCATCATCGAAAAGGTAGCCGGAGCTTCGAAGGGACTCAACCCCATATAAACATCCTGGAAGGTGAACGCCGTTTTCAAGCGCGGTGAATTGAAATAGGCGCGCATGTTGCCATAATGGTTTTTCAGCGGCTTAATCTGGTACAAGAGGGGAAGATTACTCAAGGAAAAAAATTCGGAGGGGGTGCGAAAGTCGCGGTTGACGAGCCGGTCAATGCCCACATTGTAATGTCGCTGACCTTCCTGCATATATCGCAGGAATCCATCAAAGCTGCCGTGCTCGATGCATTCCAACTGATCGCGCATGACCTTCATATCGGACGTGAGAGCCAGGCCGCTGCCATCGTCAAAGACCAGATGATAGGTTGGGTCAACCCGCTGCAGGCCGAGCATTTCGTGCATGGCCTCTTTGCAGAGGCCGAGCGCGGCATATTCGGCTTCGTAAAGCAATGGCATAACCAACAGGGTGGGGCCTGTGTCAAAGCGATGGCCTTCACGCGTGAAGGCATCACAGCGCCCGCCAGGATGTGGATTTTTCTCGACCACGGTAACATGCAGACCGCGCCGGGCAAGATGCGCCGCGGCGGTGAGTCCGCCAATGCCAGCGCCGATGATGATTATGGAAGGTGATTTCATTTTGTTTTGCCGCCAAGAAGTGAAGATTACTTAAATCCTTGTAAACACGAAGCAAGTGTATTGAAAGTCAAAAGGAAAGAATTTACCACAAAGCTCATAACCCTTTCAGGGTGCTTCGCAAAGGGACACAAAGGAAGATATTTCTAAAGGCAGAGAAAGCTTTTCAACCGCATTGCCCAATGCATAGAAAATTGTCTTGCGTAAAGCACTGTCCTGGAGGCTTAGCCTGAAACCAGTTTGGAAATAAGGAGCGCTGCGTTGCGATCTTATCTGACGGTTAATGGATCCGATTTCGCTTGAGGAGATCTCTCGTTCCAGGCGGAGGATAAGGTTGACCATCCCATTTGCAGCGCGGCGGCGAGCGTTTTGCGCTCAGGGTATCGGGCGCGCAGAAGATAATCATCCTGTTCTATTAAATCCAGTACCGTTTCGAAACGGGCCATGTATGCATAACCTGCAAGCCGGCACCGTACGTTTTCAACCTGCGACATATAGTCCCTGCCGGCTTTGAAATACGAGCGGGCTAATTGAACCCTGGACTTTACCCAATCACGATACGGATCGCTTTCTACTTCCAGCGGAGAAATATGGTGGGCCTCAAGATATTCGCCAGGGATATTAAAGTATCCGGCCGCATTATCTTCGAGCGTATCGCGCAGCATATGCGTGATGTGCGCGCCCGTGACCGCCAGATAACGAGATTCGCCGCGCGGGGAGGAGCAATTGTGACCGATGAAATAGTGCAGGGCTTCGGTGACGGCGACAGCCAGGGTATGCGCGTAGATAGTAAGCTCGCTTTTAGATATCAGCCGTCCCCTGCGTTCGGCATCGAAGGCCATCACTGCCATCATGTTATGAATGTACGACAGCAGACCGCTTCGCCCGGCAGGATCGCGGTCGCTTTGGACCAGTTCCGCCAACATTTTTTCTTCAGGAGTTATGTTTTGGGATCGCCAAAAGGGCGACCGATCGGTCACCCCTACAGACGCCAACTTCTGCTCTGCAGGTGTTAGGTTTTGAGATCGAATCCCCTTCGTGAAGTCTAGGAGCAGGGCGTTTTGTCGATCGAGGAAGGCGATCCTGTTAATCCTCGGCAGGGATTCTTGATCGATCCAATCATCCACCCAGCGGAAGTAGGCATACGCGCGGAAAGCGTCGGCCATCAATTCGCGGTCGGCAAGGAAGCGGATCGTACATGCAGTTTGCAGACTGGCAGCTTTGGTGATCGAAACGGCCAGATCCTGCGTCGTTTTCAATTCTTTTTGCATTTTGTCTCAGTAATAATAAATCTGGATTATATGCTTGTGATCGTTCAATTCGTCACAAATGTATACGATAGAGATAAGGAAAGGTTTCCTCTAATTGCGGAGTCTATAAGAGGAATCGAATCACCGGGGATACCCTGCGGGCACGATGTAAACAGAGATACCCTACGGGCACGATGTGAACGGAGATTTATTTGTTTTTTTTTCGACTACGTTATAGGATCGGATAGAAAACTGTCACACAACTGGGAATCTCATTTACAAAACATTAACATACTTTTCGTGAACCGTTAAAGTACGCATGATAAAGTAAGGTGGGAAGCCTATCGAATAATAAGGATATAAACGATGGAGCACAAAACCCTTAAACTACAGATCCAAGAACTGCAGGATGATGTCGTAACACTGGCGAAATTGGTAGGAGATGCCGTACTTATAGCGGCTACTGCATTAAAAAACGACGACCTGGATACCGCCCAATCGGTAATAAAAAATGATATTTTGATCAATTCACTCCGGTTTGAAATCGAAAGTGGCACGATTGCCGTTGTCGCTACTCAACAGCCGGAGGACCATGACCTGCGGCACCTCACCTCGATCATGGACTTATGTATTGAACTGGAACGAATCGGAGATTATGCCAAAGGCATCGCTAACATTCATTTGCGTTCCGGTGGATTGGGATTGCCAAAAGTGCTTAAAGACCTGTGCTATATGGCGAACAAAGCAGTGGATATGCTGCGACGAGCCATGCAGGCATTTGTGCAGGAGGATGTGGAAACTGGGCGTTCGATCATAAGAGAAGACGACTTGATCGATGATCTGTATGAACAGGTCTATTTTGAAGCCATGGACCTCGTCGTAGACAACCCGGCCAATATCGAGCGCATTAATTACGTCTTATGGGTAGCCCACAACCTGGAGCGGGTGGCAGACCGCGCAACCAATGTATGTGAACGGACGATCTTTACCGCGACAGGCGAAATCAGCGAGCTTTCGTTAGACGAGGTGGAAAGGTTTACAGCAGAGGTACAATAGATTTTATGCAGAAAATCGCCGCAATCGATGCCGGCTCGAATGCGATTCGGATGATTGTAGGCAATGTCAACGAAGCCTGGCAGGTCGAGCCGATTGAGAATATCCGCCTGCCTGTCCGCCTTGGACAGGATGTTTTCGCGTCGGGAAGCCTGAGAGAGAAAACGATCCAACAGGCAACCGATGCCTTCCTGCATTTCCAACGCGTGGCACAGGACCTGGGCGTGGAGAAAACGCGTGCGATCGCGACCAGTGCCATGCGTGAGGCAACGAACGGAGATATCCTGCTGGACCGCATTTCAAGAACGAGCGGGATCGAGGTCGAGATCATCAGCGGCGCGGAGGAAGCGCGCCTGATCCACCTGGCGGTGGCCAATGTGGTCAACCTGAAAGGCAAACGGGCTGTGTTGATCGATATCGGCGGCGGCAGCGTGGAGGTCACGATCTCCGAAAACGAGAACATCATCTCGACCGAAAGCTACAACATGGGCACCGTGCGCCTGCTGCAAAAACTGGACGGCGATAATGAGTCAGGATCCATCCTGGCCGATTCCAAGATGCCCTTCAGCATGCTTGTTCGTGAATATGCCGAAGCGGCCCGCCGCCGCATCGACCGCGAGATCGGAAACGCGCGGGTGAATATCTGCATCGGCACCGGGGGAACGGTCGAAGAGCTGGGCAGACTGCGCCAGAGATTTTTCAAACAACCGAACGACCAACTCATCACTTTGAGCGAGCTGCAGGACCTGATCGAAGAGCTCAATGGGATGAGCATCAAAGATCGCATTCGTAAATTCAAATTGCGGCCAGACCGTGCAGACGTCATTCTACCGGGGGCGATCGTGCTGCAGATCATAGCGCACGAGGCGCGTGTGAGGCAGGTGACCATTCCGCATGTTGGCTTGAAAGACGGGCTGCTGCTCGAGATGGCGGATGGGCTTAAACAAGGCAAGACGCATACGACGCGCCGTGAGCAGGTATGGGAATCGGCGATGCGTTTGGGGAAGAAATATCAATTCGATGCCGAACACGCTACCCTGACCGCCAAATTAGCCAAACAGTTATTCGACCAGACTCGCACGCTGCATACCCTCGGCGATGAAGACCGGCTGCTGTTGGAAATCGGCGCGCTGCTGCACGACATCGGCCATTTCATCAACACCATCGACCACGATAAACACGGCTACTACATTCTGAAATCAAACCGCTTGATCGGTTTGAACGAGCAACAACAGGAAATGGTTGCAAACCTGGTACGATACCATCGCAAATCGATCCCAGCGCCAGATGATCCGAATTACAAGGCTCTTTCGCAGAAAGAACGCATTACGGTGAACAAATTATCTTCCCTGCTGAGGCTGGCGGACGGCATGGATGTGAGCCACACAAGCCATGTTACGAATACCGTCCTGACGGAAAAGAAAAAATGCTGGGAATTGAGCCTGCAAGGCAAGGGCGACCTGATGCTCGAGAAGTGGGCTTTGGATAAACGCCGTGCACTCTTCGAAGAAATATTTGGCGTGCGACTTGAAATCATGGATAATAAATGATGGCCGAAGTTGAAAACGCCCTCGCAATTGCTCTCGTCCAACGTTGGGACGATTACCGGGTGCAATCCAAGACCTGCCGGCAGGAATTCTCGGAGGAAGCCGTCCATGACTTGCGAGTTGCCGCCCGCCGCTTCATGGCCGTGCTGGACATTGTGCGCGCCATTAACCCGCATCCACGCGTGCAAAAAACGCGCCGTTTTCTAAAAGACCAGTTGGATGACCTTGATGAATTAAGGGACGTGCAGGTGATGCTGGTTGAGATCTCCGAAACGATCGAGCGCCTGCCTGCGCTGCAACTTTTCCAGGAGCATTTGCAGAAATGCGAAAAACGACTGCTGCACACTGCGCTTAAACAAGTGCAAGCTTCCAAGCCATCCGAGTGGAGCAAACGCATCGAAAAGATCCGCTCGGCGCTAAAGGAAGATTCAGGCAAGCCGGACTTCCAGGCTGCCCTGCTCCAAACAGTGGATAATGCCTATTCAAGAGCCGTGCAAGATTACGCCCAAATGGATGGAGCGCAGGCTGCCACCATCCACCGCGTGCGGATAGCCTTCAAAAAATTCCGATACATGGCAGAGATCGTCATCCCGACCCTGATCGACCAGCCAGATAACTATTTCAAACGCATGCATGATTATCAAAGCGCGATGGGCGACATCCAGGACGTCGAGGTTTTTTTAAACACTCTCACGGACTTTGCAGAAAACATGCCGCACCGGGCAGGGAAAAGTAACGCCTCTTTCGACCTGAAACCGATCCGTCGTTTTTATAAGAAGCGCCACACCGAATTGGTGGCGGCCTACTTTGAAGACAAGGGCGAGCTGAGCACTTTTTGGCGCCCTGCACAAGACCAACCTTTCCCATGGGAGAAACGAAATGATCCTATACATCATCCGTCACGCCATCGCCGCGCAAGCGGGGACCAACGGCAGCGCAGAGGACGACAGTCAACGCCCGTTAACAGACGAGGGCTGGAAGAAGATGCGCAAAATCGCAAAGGGGCTGAAAGAGCTGGACATACAGATAGACCTGATCATGACCAGCCCTTACCTGCGGGCAGCCCAGACGGCGAGAATCCTGGCAAAGAAGTTTGACCTGCCAAAGGAAAAACTTGTTTCCACGGAGCACCTGGAGCCATCGGGCTATCCCGACCGGTTGGTGGATGAGATCAATAAGAACTACACCGAAATCGAGAACCTGGCCCTGATAGGTCACGAACCTTACGTTGGCAACCTTATTTCAATGTTGATATCCGGTGACCCGACGAATTCGATCACATTAAAAAAGGGCGGCGTTTGCCGATTATCCCTGGAGAGGCTGCAATATGGCCGCTGCGCGGCTCTGGACTGGATGCTTTCCCCTGCGCAGTTGGTGGAAATTGGGGGATAATATCCCCCCATGGAACCTACCGAAGGCGATTCTCACGTTTTACTCTCCGACCTTTCGCTTTACTTCAACCGCGAGCTAAGCCTACTTGAATTTCAACGGCGCGTCCTGGAAGAAGCGCAGGATGAGAATAACCCGCTGCTCGAACGGGTGAAGTTCCTTTCCATCTTTGGCTCGAACATGGATGAGTTCTTCATGGTGCGGGTCTCCGGCATTCGAAAATTGGTGGAAGCCCACATCGCGGAGGTACTGCCTGACGGCCTTACACCGCGTGAGCAACTGGCTGCCATCCGTAAACTTACACTCGAGCTTTACGAGGTTGCGCACCACTGCCTAGACCGCAAGTTATTGCCTCAATTGGATAAAGCGGGAATCCATTTGCTAGATTATCCCCAGCTGACCAAAACACAAAAAGAAAAAGTGGACACCTATTTCCGGGAAGTGGTGCATCCCGTGCTGACGCCATTGGCACTGGACCCGGGCCATCCATTCCCGCATATCTCCAACCTGAGCCTGAACCTTGCCATCGTTATCCGCGACCCGAAAGGCACCGAGAAATTCGCCCGCCTCAAGGTTCCCGATACACTGGCACGGCTTGTGCCCGTGAAACGTTCGTCCGGCGCGACGCGCAAAGATGGCACGATTCCGGTCCACCATTACTTTGTATGGCTCGAACAGGTGATCACTGCAAACATTGGATTGCTCTTCCCGGGCATGGAAATTGTGGCAGTGCACCCTTTCCGCATCATTCGCGATGCCGATATCGAGATCCAGGAGATCGAGGCGGACGACCTGCTCGAGAACATGCAGCAAAGCATCCGCCGGCGAAAATTTGGCTCTGTGGTGCAGGTTGGCATCTATGAGTCGATGCCTGATGATATCCGAGAACTGCTGGTGGAGAACCTGGAAGTCAGGCCCACCGATCTGTTCGTTCAAAACCATCCTCTCGGATTGGCGAGCCTGTGGCAGCTTTACGAGAGCGTGGAAAGGCACGAACTCAAATACCCGGCCTATCAAGCGCGCACACTGACCCGATTCCAAAACGCATCCACGGGAGAGGATATTTTTTCCGCCATACGCCAAGGGAACATCCTGATCCACCATCCTTATGACTCTTTCTCATCCGTGATTGAATTCCTGAACGCCTCGGCGCGCGATCCGCAGGTGCTCGCCATCAAACAGACTCTGTACCGAGTGGGCCATAACTCCCCAGTCGTAGATGCGCTACTGGATGCTTCCGAACGTGGAAAACAAGTAGCGGTGCTGGTGGAACTCAAGGCGCGCTTCGACGAAGAGAGCAATATCGGCTGGGCACGTATGCTGGAGCAGGCGGGTGTGCACGTTGTTTATGGCCTGGTCGGGTTGAAGACCCATTGCAAGGTGGCCATGGTCGTGCGCCAGGAGGGGGAAGGCATACGGCGCTACGTCCACATGGCGACCGGCAATTATAACTACGTGACTTCTTCTGCTTATGAAGACATAGGGATGTATACGTGCGACGAGGCGATCGGCGCCGATGCGACCGACCTGTTCAATTTTTTGACCGGTTACTCCATTCAACCAAATTATCGCAAACTATGGGTCGCGCCGGTTAATTTGCGCCAGAAGCTAGAAGGTCTCATCCAGCGTGAGATCGAGCACGCCAAAAACGGAATCGAGGCGCGCCTGATCATCAAAGTAAATGCCCTGGTGGACTTGCAGATCATCCGTCTGCTCTATCAGGCCTCGCAGGCCGGAGTCAAGGTGGACCTATTGGTGCGCGGCATATGCTGTTTGAAACCCGGCATCAAGGGCATCAGCGAGAATATCCGAGTGATCAGCGTACTCGGGCGTTATCTCGAACACAGTCGGATCTATTACTTTTACAATGGAGGGGAAGAGGAAATCTTTCTGGGCAGCGCGGACTTAATGCCACGCAATTTGAACCATCGTGTGGAAGTCATTTTCCCGGTGGAAGACCCCCGACACCTTCGTTATCTGCGCGACAATGTATTGGAGACTTATTTCAACGACAATACCCGAACGCGTATCATGCAACCCGACGGCACATACAAGCGGACGCATCCCAAGGAAAACGCTGAGGCAGTGAACGTACAGGAATCGCTGATGACGCGGGCGTGGAAGAAAAAAATCGTAACCAGTTAAAATGAGGATTAACCGGGGATGAACAGAGATACACAGAAAAAAGCGGAGATAAAAAGGATCTTCTAATCAATTGACACTTTGCGCAATTCAGGCTTTCCGCATCCGTTGCCGGTGGATGAATCCACCGACTCAGGTCATGAAAGC
>CAZPCR010000082.1:0-9634 GCA_964585035.1 uncultured Anaerolineaceae bacterium | reverse complement strand
GATTAGTCATCGCCGGACTGGTATTTGTGATACTGGTCTGGGGTTTGGTTACTCTACTTCCTCGTGGTCAGGTTGTTGAAAAAAATAACTCGTCGGGGATTTTTCCGGATTCGGATCAATCTAATGACGCAATCGTAGTCATCCAATCGGGTGGGCGAGTGGATTATGTTAATGCGCGCGCGCGCGAATGGTTTGGCCTCCGTGAAAATGAACAGGCTGACCTGGAACGCCTGTTGCGCCGCGTACGGCCATCTGATGAGTTTCTGGATGTGTGTGCATCTCCCGGTCAGAGGCGCCTCAGCCTTAACGGTACACCAGTGCAGGTTACGTCGTATCAAGTGCCGGGCGTTTACCCTCAGATGCTGGTATCGCTGAGGGGCATGGATTTTATGCCCGTTTTGCAGGCAGGGGATAAAGAGCTAACGTCTTCCATTCTCCAGGCCGTCACCGATTTTAGCCAATCCATATCATCCAGCCTCGATTTTGATTCGGTTGTGCGATCGGTTCTGGATAACGTATTTCAGTTAGTCCCGGCAGATGTCCTGGAAGTAAAAATCTGGGATTCAGACAACCAGGCTTTTGTCGCGTATCGCTATCAGGATGCGAACGGGTCAGGCCGCAAACTTATCCATTCAACGCAAAGTCTATTCGGCGGTTTCAGCGCACAGGTTTTGGAATCGCGCATGCCGCTGCTTATCGCCGATGCCCAGGCTGCTTCCGGGAATAAAATGGGGAGTGGGTTTATTCCGCTTGGATCCTATCTTGGCCTTCCTTTATTGATAGGTAATGAACTGGTTGGCATGCTTGAAGCCGGACAAACCACTGGAGCGGCCTTCACTCCGGGAGATTTCGATCTATTGCGGCTGATAACCGGCCAGACTGCGGTTGCATTACGAAACGCCCTCTTATACGAACAGGAACGGCGCCGCACGCTGGAATTTTCCGGGTTGGCTAACCTTGCGCAAGCGGTAAGCTCGATCCGTGAACCGCAAAGTTTATTTACCCGTCTGGTGGAAAGCGTAGCTCCACTTTTCGAAGCGGAAATTATCGGTTTCCTGCTTTACGATGAAAACAAACACACTCTGGAGGGCCAGGTGCCATTCCTTGGCCTGCCCCCGCAAATTGTGGAAATCTATCGTGCCCCCATCGCCACCGGCGGTCCGGCGGAGGCATTGCTGAATGAACGTCGACTGATCCTGACAAAGAATGCTTCCGAAGATGAGAACTGGCGGGTCCTTGGGTTAACGGATATTGCCCTCGCTGCCAGCTTGAAGGACTCGGTCCTTGTGCCATTAGTCTCCGCTGGACAAATGGTTGGCTTTCTCCAGGTATCGCATCACCGTACTGGTGTCCAGGAATTTTCAGATTCTGAACAGCGTCTTTTGCAAATCGTTGCTGATCAGGCTGCCGCGATCATCGTGAATGCGCAGCTTGTCAGGCAGAGCCGTGAGCGCAGCCAGCGCTCAGACGCATTAAGGCGCATATCCAGCTTATCCACTTCCATGGCCACGCTGGATGAAGTCCTGAAATATTCCAACCAGGAACTTGCCGGTCTATTCCAGGCCGATGTTGCAGCGATCTTTTTGCTGGATGAGACTAGCGGTGAGCTACACGTTCATGGTGCTTCTGTAGTCGGCCTCACTCAAGAAGCTGTAGCTTCTCTGCCGAGTCTTGTAATTGATGATCCTGAATATCTTAAAACAGCCACTGGTAGCCAGCGGGCTTTTCTTTCGGGCCATTTGAGTGTTGACCCGAGTCTCTTATCGTTCTATCGTACGCTCCTATCAGACGTTGGGTTAGAGTCGGCCCTTATCGTTCCATTGGTTTTACGCGAAAAATCTCTCGGTGAGTTAGTGGTGGGCAGTCGTAAGATCGAGCTCTTTAATGATTATGATCTGCAAGTGGTGAAGAGCGCTGCCGGGCAGGTGGCTTCTGCGATTGAAAGTTCGCGCCTCATATCGCAGACTGATGAAACTCTCCGCCGCCGCGTCGATCAGTTGACTTCCATTGCTCGCGTTGGCCGTGAGATGGGGGCTTCGCTTTCGATGGATGATTTGCTCAAAGTGATCAACGATGAGACGATCCGATCCAGTGGTGCAAACTGCGGCTCGATTTTCCTTCTGGATCCCGATGCATCGGCTGACGATCCCCGTATTGTACAATCCGTCGGTGATCCGTATGGTGGTGAGCTCACTCCGCTGGAGCGGACCTCGATTGATAACAACAAACCTATATTGATTTCCGACTTCAAACAGGAGAGTTTCTTTCCACCGCATGAGGGCATAAGTTCTGCCATGGTTGTACCGGTTTCGCAGCATGGGAAGGTGCTCGGCCTGATCGAACTTCACGGTGCACAGCCGGGTGCCTTTGATGCGGATGCACTCGAAACCACGCAGACCTTGGCCATTCAAGCCGCCATCGCTTTGAATAATACCAGGCAGCACGATGAGGAACACCGCCAATCCGAGCTTTTACTTCGCCGTGCGGAAACGCTGGAAAAGTTCTCAACTGCCAGCTATTCCCTGAGCGCTCAGCAACCGCTCGAAGATTCACTCAATTCCATAGCGCAAGGTATTCGCGATTCAACGCCATTCCGTATCGTGTTGATCAGTTTGCATGAGCCGGATACGGGTTTGCTTCGACGCGTGACAGGTGTTGGGATCGTACCGGAGGCCATGACCGAGTTGATGTCTCGCAAGCAGCAGTTTGCCAGTTTGCGACAGTTAATGAAGCCTGAGTTCAAGATCGGCCGTTGCTATTACATCCCTGCCGATAAAACTCCCATTCTGCCTGCTGATGTCCATTATATTTATGCCGGTCATTATTCCGAAGCCGAAGCGAGGCAGAACGCCTGGGCCTCCGATGACTTTTTGTTCACTACATTGGAGAACCCGCAAGGTCTTCCCCTGGGCTTGATCAGCCTTGATGATCCTGTGAATGGCTTGTCTCCCGACCGCGCCTCACTCGATTCGCTTGAATTGTTTGCCACCCAGGCGTCGCAGTTGATCGATAACTATTTGCAATATGGTGAGCTTCACAGCCGCATCGAATCGTTAACTTCCGGCTTGCAGCGCCAGCAGAAGCTCCTGAAAGTTTCACAAAATGACCTGCCTCTCCTTCTCCGAAAGGACCTGGAGCAGACGATCTCCCTGAATAATCTCGATTACCGCGCACAGCACGTGCGCGCTGGACTGGCCATTACTGAATCGGTCAGCCGCCAGTTGGATGCCGCTTCGGCTCTACTGGCTCTAGGCCGCGAGACGTTGACGCAGCTCGGAATGTCGATTGCATTGGTTGCTGAAAATACACCTGAAGGCCCACGCCTGCTTCACGTCCTTGGGAGCATTCCGAGACCAAGCAACCCTGAAGCGTTGTTCGGCCAGCGGAACCCCCTGCGATCGGTTTTGCAGAACGGGGAACCGATCCTGATCTCGAACCTCGACGATAACGACGAATGGCGCGAGACACCGCTCCTCTCTCAGATGCACGCCAAAAGCTTGATCTGCCTGCCGGTGATGGTTGAGAATAAACCGATCGCGGCGATGCTGGCTCTTGATATCGATCCCATGCCGGACCTTACGGAAGAGGACCGACAGGTTTATTTCCAAATATCCAGACAGACCTCGGTGGTTTTACAGAATATCTCTTTACTAAGTGAAACCCGTCGTCGCTTGCAGGAAGTGAACCTCCTGCTAGAATTCAGCCGCCGTCTTACGGGTCTCGATCCGAATCAAATGGTTAAAGCTTTACTGGATAGCGGCCGCCGCGTTATACAAGCGGCACATGCTGGTGCCGTGTTGTTATGGAACGAGCAGAGCCAGTCGCTTGAACCCACCGCCGTTTCAGGGTATGCGGATATCGAGAGCATGATGCGCATTACATACCGGCGTGGCGAGGCCTTACCTGGTACCGTCTTTGCTTCCGGTAAACCGCGCCGAATAGACGAAGTCGCTTTCTCGCGTGATTATGTTTTGACTCCTGAGAACCAGGGGTTGTATAGGCTCGGCACGGGTGGTCGACTGCCTGTCTCGAGCCTGATGATCCCCATAATCTCTGCTGATGTGGGAGTCGGTTTGATCGTACTGGATAACTTTAATACCACAGGAGCGTTCCGAATCGAAGATGAAGCCCTGATGGTTTCACTTTCCCAACAAGTGGCCTTATCTCTTGAAAATGTGCGCTTGGTGCATGCCAAGACCGAACGGGCCGGTCAACTGCAGGCTTTGAACGAGGTCGCCACGGCCATGACCTCCAGTCTGCGTTCGGATGAATTGGTATCTGCATTGCTTGATCAACTGGAGCCCGTCCTCCCGTTGGACACTGCGACACTGTGGTTGCGCGATAAGGATCGTTTGACCGTTGCAGCAGCGCGCGGCTTCCCCGACAGCGAAAAGCTTCTCGGTTTGACGGCCGCGGTGAGTGACAGTGCTCTATTCAAGGAAATGGTGAAGAGCGGCCAGCCCATTTCCGTCGGCGACGTGCGCGAAGACTCGCGCTTTCCCGCCGTCGACGCTCCTCGTCTCTCCTGGTTGGGTATCCCGATGATCGCCAAGGGCGAATTGATCGGATTGATTGCGTTGGAAAAATGGCAGGCTTATTTCTACAGCAACGAGCAGATCCAGTTGGGCACAACTTTTGCCAGCCAGGCTGCCATCGCATTGGATAATGCCAATCTGTATGAGGAGAGTGTCAGCCGCGCAGCCGAACTCGATGAACGTTCAAAACGCCTGGCTCTTCTTAACCGCTTCTCCTCCACATTAAGCGGTCTGCTCGATGCAGGTGAGATCCTTTCTCTGACTGCGGGAGAGCTGCAACAGGCCATGAATGTCACTCGGGTCTCTGCGGTGTCCTTCGACCGCAAGCAGGCTACCTGTGTAGCCATTTACCCCCAATCAGGCCAGACGCTGCCTGTAGTCCTACCTGACGCGCCATTGTTCGCCCGCCTGCGCGAGTCACACGGCATCTTCGTCACTGATAATGTTAAAGCTGAAATCGACTTGCATCCCCTGGATGGATTTCTTGGCGAGGATGTAAATGCATTACTCGCTCTACCGCTGATCGGTGGCCAGGACTTGATCGCCCTCCTCGTCCTTCAAATTACTGGTTCAAGAATCTTCACTCTGACCGAAATCGAACTGGCCCGTACGATTGCAAACCAGGCTGCCATCGGGTTGGAAAATGCGCAATTGTATCAATCTACTGTTCGCACTGCTGAACGTTTCTCTGTTTTGAACCAGGCCAGTGCCGAGATCGGTGCCAGCCTCGATCCGGACGCGATCTACGCCTCCATCCACAGCGCTGTTCAGCGCCTGATGCCAGTGGACACTTTTATCATCAGCCTGGCCGATGAAGAAAACCAGGTGGTCGATTACGTATATTTAATGGACCTCGATAGGCGCATACCGAACAAACGCCTGCCGCTGGGCGAAGGTCTCAGCAGTTATGTCATCATGAACGGACAACCCCTGCTGCTCACTGGCATAGAGAACGCTAAAGCTATCGGGGCGGTTTCCTTTGGTGATCATGGACTGTCCTCTTCGATCCTGGCCGTACCGATGGTTCTGGGCGGCAGGATAACGGGAATGCTCTCCGCGCAAAGCTACCATCCGGACCTCTATACCGAGGAAGATCAGCAGGTCCTTAGCACATTGGCCAACCAGGCAGGCGTTGCCATTCAAAATGGCCGGTTGTTCGGCGAGACCGAACGATTGGCATTGGAGCTTGAACAGCGCGTAGTCGAACGTACCGCCCAACTGCGCCATGAGCAGCAAAACACCGAGACTCTTCTGCGTATTCTCACCGAGGTGTCTTCGAGTCTTGACCTTGACCGTGCACTTAACCGTACGCTTTCCATGCTTAATGAAGCGACCGGTGCCGACCAGGGCACGATCATGCTGCTCAATATGGAAGATAATCTGTTGCACTACCGTGCCGGTTATGGGTATGTCTCCGATAAAACCGGGAGCGACGAACGGGGGCTTACTCTCAAGATCGGCGAAGGGTTGGCGGGTTGGGTCGTTCAAAACCGCGAGGCCACGCTGGCAGCCGACTTGTATAAAGACCCTCGTTGGGTGCGCTCGTCATCCACGTCGGGCCAGCACCGCAGCGCCATTGTTGCGCCCCTGCTGGTCGCGGAGGATGTGATTGGCGTACTGTTGGTATTTTCGCGCATAGAGAATTATTTTACGGCTGACAGCCTCAATCTGGTCAAGGCCATAGCCAGCCAGGTGTCTGTTGCCATAAATAATGCACATTTGTATGAGCTCATCCGCGATCAGGCCGAACGGCTTGGATTGATGCTGCGCAAAGAAAAAGAGGAAGCCAGCCGTTCGCAGGCCATCCTGGAATCGGTAGCAGACGGCGTGCTGGTTACCGGGCCTGATAACAAGATCACCTTCGTGAACTCTTCCGTTCAGGAGATCCTGACGATCAAGCCCAGCCGAGTGCTCGGTCATTCTCTCGAAAACTTTGGCGGAATGTTCGGGAAAGCCAGCGCCACATGGATGGAAACGATCCAGCGCTGGTCCAAAGCCCCCGGCTCGTACATCCCCGGTGACAGCTATGCCGAGCAGTTGGAATTGGGCAATGATCGTATTGCGCTCGTCCACCTTGCACCGGTGATCATGCAAAACGAATTCCTTGGGACGGTTTCCATCTTCCGCGATATTACGCATGAAGTGGAAGTCGACCGCTTGAAGTCCGAGTTCGTAGCCACGGTGAGCCACGAGCTGCGTACTCCCATGACGGCCATCAAAGGCTATGTGGATATATTGCTGATGGGTGCGGCCGGAGCCATCAACGAGAATCAGTCTCACTTTTTGGATATTGTCAAAAGTAATATCGACCGTTTGAACATCCTGGTCAGCGATCTGCTTGATATTTCGAGCATTGAGGCCGGTCGTGTTACCTTATTAAAGCAATCGCTTAACCTTGAGAAGATCGGTCGGGATGTCATTTCCGAGTTCCAGGCCCGCTCGGCAAATGATAAAAAACCGATGACCTTTGCGATAGATGTTCCTGAACTCATGCCGCGCGTTCATGGGGATGCCGGTCGCGTCAGGCAGGTCCTGGTCAACCTGATGGATAACGCGTACAACTTTACTACTGAGAACGGCACGATCACGGTTCATATTCATTCGCAGAATGGTAGCGGCGAGGTTCAGGTCGATATTTCAGATACCGGTGTGGGTATATCCGCAGCGGATCAGGAGCGCGTTTTTGATCGCTTCTATCGCGGCGAAAATCCCTTGGTTCTTGCCACACCCGGTACCGGCCTCGGATTGGCGATCGTAAAGCAGTTGGTTGAGATGCATAACGGACGCGTCTGGATGAAAAGCGAGGGCGACCCAGGCAAGGGCAGCACCTTCTCGTTCACGCTCCCTGTTTACGAGGAGAAATCTTGATGTCCGCCAAGGCCATTTATTATCACACCGTTGCAAGGTTATTTTTAATAAAAAATCCCATTAAAGCAGAGTCCCAAGGGCGAAGATCCTGATTGCTGAAGACGAACCCGATATCCGTGAGTTGGTGGCCTTTACACTTCGTTTTGGAGGATATGAAGTCGTCGTTGCTTCGAATGGTGAAGACGCGGTCCATACAGCTTCGCGCGAACACCCAGACCTCATCCTCATGGATGTGCGCATGCCGCGTCTTACTGGTTATGATGCCTGCCGTATGATGAAAGTAAGCGATGAATTAAAGGATATTCCCGTGGTATTTCTTTCGGCCAAAGGACAGGATTCCGAGATCCAATCTGGCCTGGAAGCCGGCGCTGAGGAATATTTGCTCAAACCCTTCTCCCCCGATCAATTGACTGAGCGTGTGCGTGCCATATTGGCTAAATTTGGAAAGTGACCTGAGCCCTGTTTACCCGATCACTACTGGGGTGGTTGGGGTAAAGAAACCTGAAACATTATGAGTGCCATCATTCTCAACCAGTCTATGGTCCACTACGAAGCCTTGGGACGCGGCCGTCCCATCGTCTTCCTCCATGGCTGGGTGGGTTCCTGGCGTTATTGGATCTCCGCCATGCAGATCGCTTCCACCTCATTCCGCGCCTACGCTCTTGATCTGTATGGTTACGGCGATACTGCACACGACCCTCAGCAGTACTCGCTTAGTAAGCAGGCCACTCTATTAAGCGGTTTTCTCGATGAGTTGGGCATTGGTAAGATTGCTATTGTTGGGCACGGACTGGGTGCTTTAGTAGGGTTTTATTTCGCCGCTCAGCAGCCCGGTAGTGTGGATCGTATCATGGCAGTTAGCTGTCCGCTCGATTTCAACTCGATCCATGCCAGGCTCAGGACCTCCGATACTGCTGAGCTCGTCGACTGGCTTTCCAATAAATCTCCTGAATCGACGAACGCACTGTCTGATGCCCTCAAAGCGGACCCGCGTGCTATTGGGGCTTCCATGGCTAGCTTTCAATCCGATAGTCTTTTCAGCCAGTTCCACAGTTCGAATGTGCCCTGCCTCTTGGTCTATGGGCAGAATGACGCAGCCATGCATGTGCCTGATGTTGAAGAGACCGAATCGTATGGCCTCCATATGCACCAGATCAATCTTGAAGACTCCGGCCACTTTCCTATGATTGATGATACCGGTACCTTTAATCGCCTGCTCACTGATTTCTTGGCCCTTGAATCCGGTCTCAGCCCGCGTGAATTGCAGTTGAAAGAAGAGTGGAAACGAAGAGTACGCTGAAGGACAAAAAAGGGCGGGGGAAATATTTTCCTGTAAAAATCCATTAATATGAAGCAGTTATCCATTTACTTAGCTAGACTTTATCCAAAAGGAACTTGCACAAAGGTATGAGTAGAGCGAGAAAGGCGGTAAGTTGGGCGACCCCGAGGCGTTTTTCGGACTTCATTATAAAACTGCGATGTTCGAAAATAGCGATGAGAGTAGAGAGTTTCCTTCACAATGTTCAAAGCGTCCGAAAAAGTGGGCAGCTTCTTAAAGTACCATGCGGCTTGTTGGATGGGTAGTTTTTGTTTCCTGGCATGCAAATTTGCAAGCAAAGTCACCACGGAAAACAAGCTGAGCAAGGCAGGCGTACTTCGTAAGATGGAGAGATCGGCCCATTGTCTTTGAGTCTCAACACCCAAATGAGTGCGGACTTCGTGAAAAGTGACTTCGACTTGCCAGCGCCGTACGAACCATTGGATGATTTGCTCGGCAGAAATGTTTAGATCGGTGCATAAGAGAGCCTGTGTTTTGAATATTTTCTTTGGATCCCGCACAATGACCCAACGGATGGGCAGCGGCGGCTGTCCGGTATGAAACCAGACGGCTGTATTGGAGATGATTTCAATATTGCGCTTTTTCTCTCCATACCATTCCTGCACGATCAGTCGCTTCCAACGAGTCTGTTTGTCTTCTGATATCTTTTCCAGGGTTGGTAAGCGCGTGCCCTTCTTGCGGGGTCGACCCCGCTTGGCCGGTGTGGTTGGGGCGGGTTCATACAAGGCGGCATCCAGGCGCAAACGGGTAATCATGCAAATCGGATTCTTCAGCTGGCGCAACTGCCACAGCAGCTCAATCACGGCAAAACCGCTATCGGCGACGACTACCAACAGACGTTTAGGCAACCAGCGACGAGCCTGCAAGACCAGCTGACGTGCCCACTCGGTGA